>JASFTA010000025.1:0-9414 GCA_050114115.1 Desulfobacterales bacterium
TACTTCAGTTGGGTGCCGGCCTGCGTCGGCACGGATGCCGGGTTTCCTACATCGACTGCCTGGACCGTTTCCACCCACGCGCACCGTTCGCCGAGCCCAGCCGGCGAAACGGCCGCGGTCCCTATCTCAAAACCCCCCTTCCCGCGCCGCCCGGGCTCGAGGCGCTACCCCGACGCTTTTCGCGCTACGGCATCCCCAAGGACTGGTTGGAAAGTGATCTCCGGGCCTTAAGCCCCCCGGATCTCATCATGGTTACGTCGGTCATGACCTACTGGTATCCTGGCGTGGCCGAAACGGTTCGCGCCCTCAAACGGGTTTTTCCGACGACCCCGCTCGTTCTGGGCGGTATCTACGCCACCCTCTGCCGGGCGCATGCCGAGTCCCATATCGGGGCCGACAGGGTCGTCAGCGGGACGGTCAGGGGCGAGATCCTCGCAATTCTCGAACGTCACATCGGCTTCCCGACCCATCCGGCCTTCGATTTCGAAGACCTGGACGCCTGGCCCTACCCGGCCTTCGATCTGCAGCACCGGATCGCCTATATTCCCGTGCTCACATCGGTCGGCTGCCCCTTCCGGTGCGACTACTGCGCCGCCCATCACCTTCAGCCGCGGCTGAGCCGGCGCGATCCCCTGGCCGTGGTCGACGAGATCGAATACTGGCAGCGCGATTACGGCATTCGCGATTTCGTCTTCTACGACGACGCCTTTCTGGTCGATGCCGAAAACCATGCCCGGCCGCTGCTGGAAACCCTGGTGCGCCGCACCGATGGGCTGCGTTTCCACACCCCCAATGCCTTGCACATTCGACCGATCGATCCTCAAATCGCTGGCCTGATGCGGCGGGCCGGCTTCGTGACCGTCAGGCTCGGCCTGGAAACCGCCGCCCCGGAGGACAAAACACGGCTGGATCGCAAAGTCACCATCCGGGATTTCCAATCGGCGGCTCATAATCTGCTGGCGGCCGGCTTCAGCGCCCACGAAGTCGGTGCCTACCTCCTGGCGGGGTTGCCCGACCAGTCGCTGAAAGCACTGGAGGACTCCATTTTGACCGTCAAGGCCATGGGCATTCGCCCAATTCTGGCCTATTATACGCCCATTCCCCATACCGCCTTGTGGGAACGGGCCGTGGCGGTTTCGCGCTACGACCTGGAAGCCGATCCGATCTTTACCAACAACGCCATCTTCCCTTGCCAGCGCGAGGCCTTTACCTGGGAAGCCCTCTCACGGCTTAAACGCCTGACCCTATCCTGAACGAGGAGGTTTGTGACCATGCTGCAATTGACATCTCTACCGATATCCCGAATCAAAGCCGAGACACTTATCGTTCCGGTCTGTGAGGACCGCAACCTGTTTCACGCCCAGGCCCTCAAAAAACTGGCCGCCAGCGTTAAGCCCATCAAAACCTTTAGCGCCCAGGCAGGTGAATGTCTCAGCCAATATCGGCCGCCGGGGCTCGCCATCGAGCGCGTGATTTTCGCCGGTCTGGGCGCCTCCGGCGATCTCACCCCGGAAAGACTGCGCCAGGCCGCCGGCCAGAGCATCCGTCGTGCCTGGCACGCCCAACCCGGCAATGCCGTCCTGGCGATTCCGGATGCACCGCTGCCGGCCAAGATCCCCTTCGATCAAGCCTTCGAAGCCCTGGCGGAGGGTGCCTGTCTGGCCAACCACACCATGGCGGCCTACAAATCGAAACCCAAGACCACGCCCTTGAAATCCATCCGCATGCTGGTGGCGAACCCCGCCTCCCGCGCCAATCGGGCATTGCTGAACCGGATCGAAAAAATCTGCCGGGGCACGCTAATGGCGCGCGACTGGGTCAATTTGCCGGCCAATGAAAAATCCCCGCGCGATCTGGCGGCCAAGATCATCCGCGCGAGCAAATCGGCAGGTGTCGCGACCACCCTGATGGATGCCCGCCAGCTTCGGCGTCTCAAGATGGGAGCCCTGCTGGCTGTCGGGGAAGGCAGCCGCCACCCGCCGCAAATGCTGATCCTGGATCACCACCCCGCCCGTGCCCGCGAAACCCTGGCCCTGGTGGGCAAGGGGGTGACCTTTGACGCCGGGGGACTGAATCTCAAGCCCACCGGCGCCATCGAAATGATGAAAATCGATATGGCCGGAGCAGCGGCGGTGGCGGCGGCGGTCATATCAGCCGCGGCGCTGGGACTCAAAAAGCGGATCGTGGGCATCCTGCCGCTGGTGGAAAACATGGTTTCCGGGTCGGCCTTCCGCCCCGGCGACATTGTCCGCAGTTACGCGGGCCAGACCATCGAAATCGGCAATACCGATGCCGAGGGACGCCTGATCCTCGCCGATGCGCTGGCGTATGCCGTCAAGCGCTACCGTCCCCGGGCGATCATCGATCTGGCCACCCTCACCGGGGCCTGCGTCGTGGCCCTGGGCGATCGCATCGCCGGGCTCTTCTGTGAAGATGAAGGGCTGCGCGAAAAGATTCTGCTAATCGGCCGTGACACCCACGAAAGGTGCTGGTCCATGCCCATGCCCGAAGACTACCGGGACCTGATCAAAAGCGATCTGGCCGACATGCGCAACATCGGCCCGGGCCGCTGGGGCGGGGCCATCGTCGCGGCCCTGTTCCTGTCCCGGTTCGTGGAAGATACGCCCTGGGCCCATATCGACATCGCCGGCCCGGCCCACACCAAAAAAGCCCAGGCTTACAGCGAGGCCGGAGGCACGGGTTTTGGCGTGCGCCTGCTGTGCCAATTGATGGAAGATTTTTAGTTAAAAAATATCAACCAGGGGAGCTGTTCAGGGACTGGTTTTTTTGGGGAACGGCCGCGGCCCGTAGGGTTGCGGTTGCGTGTCGTCCTCAACTGGTTCGGGGGCGGTCTCCGGGGCTGAAGGTTGTTGGCGGGGCGCGGGCGGGGTCTTCGATGGCTGACGCTGCTGAACATATTGCCGCGGCATGGGGGTGTCGATCTGGAGCAGATCGACGGGGATGAAAACCACGTTGCCCTTGCGCAGTCGATTGAGCTGCAGGTTGGGGGTCGAACGTGCCAGGATTTTCCAGTTGGCGCCGCTGCCGGTATACCACTGGGCCACGCGTTCGAGCGATTCTTCGGGCCAGCGAACCTGATGCACGTAGCAGTGGATGTTGCGGTAATAGGCCGTCGGCAGGGATTTGTTCGAATAGGTCTGTTCAGATGCTGCCGGCCGCACCGGTTCTCGCGGAGGCGGAGCGGCCACCTTCGATTTGAACGTCGTACAACTGCCAAGGAGCATCGACGCAAGAACGGCCAGCAGCAGGCAGGCACGGCGGTGATGGGCTCTGGTCATGGCGATTGGGCGTATTTGCTCCGAACCTTGTCGAGATATTCACGTGCGCGTTCATTGTCAGGGTTCAATTCTACCGCCATTTGTAATTTTTGCAAAGCCTTTTGCCAGTCCCCCTGAATCTCGTAAACGGTGGCCAAATTATACAGGATCTCGTCCTGATAGGGAGGGCTCTGGTCCACAGCCTGCTGGTAGCTGGCAAGGGCCTCGTCGTACTGGCCGCTTTTGGCATAGGCATAGCCCAGATTGAACAGGGCGCCCGCCATCTGCGGCTGATAGGTGAGAACCGCCTGAAACGAAGCGATGGCTGGCTGGTATTCGGAAGCCCCAATATGGAGGAGGCCCAGATTGTAATGTGCGGCCACATGATCAGGTGCGGATGCCAGGATCTTGCGCCAGAGTCGGCGGGCGGCCTCAGGGTCGGTTTCCATCAGGGTTTCCGCCTGCCGCTCCAGAGAAATCAGGTACTGCCCTTCGATGTCGCCGGGAGGAATCGACTTCTGTGCGAGCACGTCTTCAAACAGGTCGGCCGCTTCGGCAAAGCGACGGGCCTCGAAGGCCTCCTTGCCCTCCACCACTTTCTCGGCCGTGGTCATCGATCGATTCAAGCCGAAAAACAAACCGCCGCCCATAAGCAACAGGAGTCCGCAACCCGCAGCCGCCCATCCAAGCCACGGCCGGCGCCATGCCGCACCCGCCATCCCTTTGATCGGTGCCGCTGGTTCCCCATCCGATTCGTCACCGATCACGGTGGTATCCGGCCGCACGTAAGGATTGGGCAAGGGACTAGCGCCCTGCTGCAGGTGCTCGGCCAGTCTTTTTTCCTCCTCGACCTTATCATCGGCAAACAGGTCGCAGATCAGGCGGCTCAACTGGCGTTCCTGACTGCGGTAGGAAAAATCGGCCTGGCATGCTTCCAGCGCATTGAGGACCTCATTACAGTCGGCAAAGCGCTCTTCCGGCGTAAACGCCAACATCCGGTGGAGCGTGCCCTGCAGCGACTGCGGCAGTTCGGGCATGATCAGTTCAGGCGGCACGAAGGATCTGTTCTGGGCCTGCCGCAAGAGCTTGAGCGTGTCGCCTTCGTACATTCTTCGACCGGAAAGCATCTCATACAGGATGATCCCCAACGAAAAAATATCGCTGCGCCGATCGATCACCTTGCCCTGGGCCTGCTCGGGGGCCATATAGGCCAGTTTGCCCTTGAGGGTTCCGGTTTCGGTCGCCGATTGCCGCCCGGCGACCTTGGCCAGACCGAAATCCAGGATTTTGACCTGCCCGCTGTACGTGATGAAGATATTTTGAGGGCTGACATCTCGGTGGACGATGTTCAGGGGATGGCCCGCGATATCCCTCAGCTGGTGGGCATACTCCAGCCCCGCGCAGATGGAGGTGGCAATCAGCAGGCTGTTGTTCAGCCCCAGTGATTGTTCGGCGTCCTGCAGGCGGTTGCTGACGGAGCGCAAATCCTTGCCGCGCAGGTATTCCATGACGATGAAATAGGTGTCTTCCAGACAGCCGAAATCGTATACTTCGGCGATATTGGCGTGCTGCAGATAGGCGGCCAGCTTGGCTTCGTCGATGAACGCCTTGACCATTTCCTTCTGGGAGTGCAGGTGGGTGTATATCTTTTTGATGGCCACCAGTTTTTCAAAACCCTCCTCCCCGGTTATTTTGGCACGGTAAAGCTCCGCCATGCCGCCGAAGGCGATGCGGTCCAGAAGGGTGTATTTTCCAAATTGTATCGCTTCCGCGCTCATGGGGACGGGGGGTATCTTTATTCTTCGACGGTTTTTAATTTTTGCAGCAGGGTTTGGGCGTCATTGATACTGGCCGCCGCCTCCTGATGTTCCGGATCCAGTTCCAGGGTCAGACGCCAGCTTTCAATGGCACGCTCGAGTTCGTCGCTCAGAAAATATTTGACACCGTCACGGTAATAGGTCTCGGCCTGTTGCTGCATGGCTTGATCCAATTCGGCGCGCAGGTTTTCCAGCCCGGGCTGGGCACCTTGGATTTTGGCCAGCATTTGCCGGGCTTCGGTATAGCGCTTTTCCTGAAAGAGACGCTTGCCCAGGATATAACAGCTTTGGTTCTGCAGCTCCACGGCCGGGGATAGTTTCGGATTGGCACGCAGCAGCGGCTCGGTGATCGAAAGCACCTTGGCATGCTGACCCGCTTGAGACAGGGCCCGCGCGCGGGCCAATGTCTGTTGCGTCTGTTGGGTTTTATAGGGTCGGTGGGCGGCCAGAGCCGGTATTTTCAGACTTCGCGGCACAAGCACTTCCGCGTTGGCCGGAATATCATTCACAAAGGCGATCAGATCAGCGCCGGTGGCCGTTCCGTAAAACTGCAGCGAAAGGTTCGCCAGGGATTCACCCGGTTGCAGGCTGTGCCAACGGAAACTGGGGGCATTCATGAGCTGATGGAGTTGCCGACGGGCTTCCAGCGCCTTGGGGTTCAATCGCAGGGTCGCCAAAAACCACTGACGGGCCATCTGGGGTTGGCCTTGGGCCAAGGCCTTCTGGCCTTCGAGATAGGCGTCGCGGGCGCGCCGGGCCGCCAACGTCGCCAGGCGATTGAGGTTGTCGAGAGCTTCCGCATTGTGCGGATCGAAGTCCAGGATACTGCGCCAGCACATCAAGGCCAATTGAATTTCATCGGCGGCCTCGTAAACAGTGGCCTTGGCGGTGAGCGCCGCGATGGTCGGCACCGGGTCCACCGCAGATGCATCGTATAATGGATACTGTCCGGCGGCACATCCGGCCAGCATGAACAGACCGACGGTCAGATGCAGGATTACCCGGACCGGACCGATCATCTTAGCGCCTCTTTTCTGAAAACTTCGAAATGCTTCCGATATTGGTCCAAATCTTCGCTCCACTTCACCGGTGTGCGCCGGACCGCGAATACATCACGGTAGAAGGAATTGCTGCCGCCCACAAGGTTGAATCCGGCCTGATAGCCCGCTTTTTCCGCCAGAAGCGCCATCAGGGCCGCCACTTGTCCATCGGGATAGGCCAGATAGGGGCAGGGTTGGCTGAGGATCGTTTCGATCCGGATGCGGTCGGCCGCCAGGGCGGAGACGACCGCCGCCAGGCGGGAGCGCTTCGGGAAGGGCGACGGCTTGAGTTGGGCCGCATCCGCCTTCAAAAAACGGCATTGGATGCGCAACCCGGATGCCATCATTTCGCGCAACTGCGACCATTTAACCATTGATTCTTCCCCCACCGTCGCAGGCGACACGAAAAGCGTCCCCGTGAACTGATAGGATTTCAAGACGGGGAAAATCAGATCGTAGAACAGCCGGGACTGGTCATCGAAGGTCAGCACGACGGCCCTTGGTGGGAGCGTGGCCTTGAAATTCATAAAGGCGATCAACTGATGGATGTCAACGACGTTGTAGCCTTGGGTCTGAATGAATTCCATCTGCTGGCGGAAACGATCGGCAATCCGTGAGGCCTGTTCGCTTTTGACCGCCGCCAGGTCGGGATAGGCCAGAACGGGCACCACCTGGTAACCGTCGGGCGCCAGGCCGCCCGGCCGGTAATTGCGCCGGGGAATCAAAACCAGCTGTCCCACGGTGACATCATCGATCTGGTTGAAATCTTTAATGATCCATTTGCGAGAGGGTGATCCCAGGTGACGGCGGGCGAGTTCATCGAGGTCATCTTCGGGGCCGACCGAAACCGCCATCAACTCGGTTGGCGGCCGCACCTGCGGTGGGGGCGCACAGGCGGAAAGCCACAAGACCAACAATGGCATCCACCAGACCCAACGCATTGCCCAACCAGACCGCCGATAGTGAGTTGGCGCGTCAACCCGAGGCATCGCGTTGCGGAATACGGTAAGCATGGATTGGTGAAACCCTTCCCTTGACCATCTGGGGTGGCAGACTTTCAACCTCCACCGTCTGCCGGAGATGTTCATAGCAGGCCTGGGTGATAACGATTTCCCCCGGGCCGGCGACACAGTTCAATCGTGAGGCGACGTTTACGGAATCACCGATCACGGTGTATTCCAGTCGCTGCTTGGAACCGATGTTGCCTGACACCACGACGCCGGTATGAATGCTGATGCCCACCGCGTCCAGCAGCCCGTTGCCGGAGGCGGTGTCTTGAAAACGCCGTTGCATCTCAAGCGCCGCGTTCAAGGCCTGATCGGCATGATCGTCGTTAGGCACCGGCACCCCGAATACCCCCAATACCGCATCGCCGATGAATTTGTCCACATAACCGCCTTGGTCCGAGATAACGTGCGAGGCGATTTCCAGATAGACGTTGAGATGTTCGACCAGTTCTTCCGGCTCGCGGCTTTCGGCATGGCGGGTAAAACCGCGAATGTCGGTAAAAACGATCGTGGCCTCGCAGCGGTTGCCTTTGAGCCAGTCTTTTTCGGGTTGTTTGGATATCAGTTCGGCCACTTCCAGACCGACATATTTACCAAAGCGTTTTTCGATCAAATCCTTGCGCAGCAACTCGGCATTCATATGGTTGAACGCCTTGGCCAAGTGGCCCAGCTCGTCGTTGCGTTTGAGTTTGATCCGGTAGATATAGTTGCCTTTGCTGATTTCCGCGGTGGCCTGGGCCAGATGCGAAATAGGCCTTGAAAACCACAGACCAAGCGAAATCGCCACCAGCATACCGATCACAAGAACGGGCAAAATCATCACCAGGATCGACTTTTGGTCCTGTCGAATGACCTCCTGGATATGATCGAGCGACAAACCGACATAGATCTGTCCGAGCAGCCGTTCCCGAAACCAGACGGCCCGACGGAGCACCAGCAGGGGCGCACCGGTTTCCGACACGGTGTTGAAATAAATCGTTTCCCCCTCGCGGCGTTCACGTTCGCTACCCGGCCATTCGGCTGCCGGGGTATGCAGGCGATCGAGTTCCGTGTGGGCCCTGATCATACCGGTATGATCCACGATGTAAGCCAGCACCAGCCCTTCGATCTGGGTGGCATCCTTGATCAGTGTATTGAGAGGGAGATCGTTTTGCTCGATGAGGGGCAGGCGGGCCTGCTGAGCATACTGGTTCAAGGCCAGCATGCCGATATGAACCAGCTGCTTATAAAGCTGGTCTTTCTGACGGTTCAGGAAAAAATAACTCATCATGTAAATTACGATGAGCGCCAGGAAAATGGCCATCAGCGACAGTTGCAGCCAGATCGGCATTCTCAGCCACGCGCGACCTCGCCGATTGGCCCGGCCGGTGTGTTGACGGCTCTTGGTGTCTTCCGGATGGGCCAGTAGCCGGTATTTGTCTCGCCGTTCGGTTATTATGGGCATCGAGGATGATCCGTCCCGGAAAAAAGGCGTCGCGAGCGCAGACCCCGGGGCTTGGCGTCAAACCGGCTGCGACCGCCCGGCCCGTATTTGCTACAGGCCTATATTACATTTCAATCACAGATTCGGCCCGAGTGCAAATCGATCGCTGTAAAACAGCCTCATCCCGACCATCTCTATGGGGCCATCGCCAACGTGCGGCATGCGCCCGCGGGGGCGCTATCGATGAACCGGTTTTAAAGGACCGGTAAGCATTCGACACGGTTTCACCATTCAGGTTCTCGCCACAGGCCACGTACGGACAGCACAGGCATCGTGTGGAAACCATGATCCCTGTCCGGTTTGCAACGGGTAAGATCCGCGATTTAAAACCCTAATCGTCACCGGGCGGGTTGGCGGCGTAACAACGGGTGGTGACACTACGGCAGTGCAATTTTGTCCAGAATCTCGGGTCGATGGGTTTCAAGCCAGTTTCGCAAAGACTGCGGTGCGGTCGATGCATCGGACGAGGGTGGGCCGAGGACCGCCAACGCCCCTTCGAGGTATTGATTATAGGCATCCAGAACAGACGTATCGTTTTGCTGCAGCCAAGCGCGGATCTTGGCATCGGTCATCTTATCCATGAAAATCTCTTTCTACACCTTCCATTCCAATATCGCCAGGTGCGCGAAAACCTTCGCCGCGCCTTGGGGTGCCCTGGATCGACCGGCGACCCCACGGCCCCTTGGTCGGGGGAGCAAAGCAAAGACGCTTGTATTTAATTTCTGGAAACATGTCAATTGCTTGTCGAAGCGGTTCCAAAACGTCATTCAACGCGCGAAGGGGCGCCTA
>JASFTA010000026.1:0-9122 GCA_050114115.1 Desulfobacterales bacterium
GGGCGCATCAACGCTTACGGTGCTGGCCAGGTCCTGTCCCTCCATGCCAGGGATGGAGCGCGCCTTTTCAGCGCAGGATACCGGGTCCAGGTCATGGGTGGTCAGAATGGCCCGCATGGCGCCCGCCTTGCGGATATGGCGGGTCAGGGCCCGGGTGTCCAGAGCTTCCACGCCGATAATATCCTGGGACTTGAGGTATTCGGCCAGGGAGGCCGTTGCCCGGTAGTTGCTGTGAAAGGGTTGGTATTCCTTGATTAAAAAGGCGGCCACCTGAATCCGGCCGGATTCGATATCGTCGCGGTTGATGCCGTAATTGCCGATCAGGGGGTAGGTCATGGTCACCAGCTGTCCGCGATAGGAAGGATCGGTCAGGACTTCCTGGTAGCCGGTCATGCCGGTGTTGAACACCACCTCACCCCGTGCTTCCCCCGGGCCGGTAAAGGAGCGGCATTTGAACGTCCGCCCGTCTTCAAGTGCCAGTAGTGCATTCATTTGCATTCAGTCGCCTGGATGGGTTGCCGAAAGGTTCCACTGCCGATTTCAGCCGTCCCCGCCGTTGAAATAAACCTGACCTCGGTTCCATCCCTAAATGGTAGGTTTTGGTTCAGGCTCCCGCTCTTCGGCGGGATTTCACATCGGTTTGTCATTACGGCCGGTTCAACAAAGCGCAGCGATTTTGAAACCGATGGCGAAGCCGTCGCCGCGTCCGCGACGCGTCGTTAGGCTGCGTCGAAGATTTCAAGAGTGCAGCGAACGCCGGTCTGGGCCGAAAGATGCCTTTTAGGGATGGACACTAAGTAGTGGAACCCCGTCCTTTAATCAATAGAAAACCGGCCGCCAGCCCCGCGGCGGGGTTGCGGCCGAATCCCGCTATTCATCGTGGCCACTTGGCTTACATCAGGGGCGTATTCTCCACCAGATCCCAGATGCCGCAGGGGCAGGCCCCGGCACAGAAACCACAGCCGATGCAGCGCTCGGCGTCCACCACGTATTCGTAACCGCCGTTGGTCGTCTCCGCCCGGCTGATGGCCGTGTAGGGACATACCGCCGAGCAGATGCCGCAGTCCCGGCAGGAACCGCAGGAGGAACACTGGCTGCCGCAGTGGTCGATATCTTCGTAGTCCAGAATACGCGGATCGAAATACTCCAGGGATATCCTGCTCTTATCGATCATCGGACGGGTATCGCTGACCGGGCGCCGGCCTTCGAGCATTTCCGTTATGGCCGTGGCCGCGGTGCGCCCGGCGCCGATGGCATCGGTCAGCAGACCCGGTCGGACCATGTCGCCGATGGCAAACACCTTGGCATCCGTGGTCTGATAATGCTCGTTGACGACCACGAAGCCGCGTTCCGTGGCGATATCCTCGGGAACAAAACTCAAATCCGGCGCATCGCCGATGGAGATGAACACCGTGTCGGCCGGCAGCAGTTCACCGTCGGTCAGAATGACGCCCTCGTCCGTGACCTCCTGTGTAAAACAGGGCCAGCGGAATTTGGCGCCGACCTTCTCGGCTTCTTCGCGTTCCTTGCCGAAGGAAAGCGGTTCCTGAATATCGATCAGGGTGATATCCTCGGCCCCCAGGCGATGCGCTTCGGTAGCCACGTCGCAGCCCACGTTGCCGGCCCCGATGATGACGATCCGCTTGCCCACACGGGCGCGCCCCACCTTGGCATCGGTCAGAAAATCCAGGGCCGTGATCAAACGCTCCTTGCCGGGTACGGGCACGATCCGGGGTTTCTGGGCGCCGGTGGCCAGGACGACAAAATCGTAATCTTCGCGCAGCTGCGCGATATCGTCCTGGTTCACGTCCTGCTGCAGGTGAACATGCGGAATGATGCCACGTATCCGCTCGAGTTCGGCCAGGACCACCTCCTCCGGGATCCGGGTGTTGGGGATCGCCGAGGCGATCTTGCCGCCCAGCAAGGCCGAGGTATCGAAGACCGTGGCTTCATGGCCGTTGCGGCGCAATTGCCAGGCCACCGAAATGCCGCCCGGCCCGCCGCCGATGACGGCGATCTTACGACCGCTCAGGGCCGGCAGTGCCTCCACCCCGGCCTTGATACTGGCCTGTCCCAGTCCCTGAATATCCACCGGAACCATGAAGGCCGAATGCCGCGTGCAGCTGCTCATGCACAGATTGGGGCACAGGTAGCCGCAGACCGTGGCGGGAAAAGGCGTGTAGCTCAAGGCCAGATCCACGGCCTCGTCCATGCGCCCCTGGCGCACCAGCCGCCAACGCTCGTGCACGGGGATGCCGCTGGGGCAGGAGGCCTCGCAGGGGGCCGCGTATTTGCGGTTTTCCCAGACCGGCACAAAACGCCGCAGTTCGCCCGTGGTGACCACGGGTATCTGGCTGCGGTCCTGATCGCTGAGATCGCCGATAATGCCGCCGGCGCCCAGTTCCTGATCCCATATTTCCCGGCGGAACGCCCCCATCGGGCGCGTCTGCCGGGTTTTTTTCTCGAGGGGACCGCGGGCCGTGATCATCTGCCACTGGGTGCGGTCGGCCAGTTCTTCCGCCAGTTCCTCGCGCTGGACACGCTCGAGAAACACCTTGATATTATCCTGCAGCCACTGCCAGTCTTCATCGCTAATGGGCACCAGCTTGGCATCCCCCTGACTGTAGCCACCATGGGGGCCACGGAAGAAGGCCTTGCCGCTGACCATCCCGACAAAGGGGCGGTAACCCAGCAGATTCTCGGCATTCTGGGGATCAACACCGCAGATCACGGCGATCCCGCCGGCCATGAACTCCCCGAAATAATCGCCTACCGAGCCCAGCACCCAGAGCTCGGGCGGGGCAAAACGCGGGTTGCTCTTGGTCATGGTCATGCCGCGGGCGCCGATACTGCCAGCCACCCGGACGATGCCCTGGGCCATGGCATTGGAAGTACCGTTGCCGGCATGGCCGTGAACGATGATCTCGGCTCCGGCATTCAGCCAGCCGGTATCGTCCGAGGCCGGTCCGTGGACTTCAATGGTGGTGTTGGCAAACCCCATCGACCCCAGTCGCTGGCCCGGCGGGCCCTCTATCCGGACATGCACATTATCCTCACCGGCCTTCCAGAGGCGCCCTCCGATTCCGTGCTGGCCAAAGGCCAGAATCTTGAGGTTACGCTCTCCGCTGGCCACGGCTTCCTGGATTTTTTCCTCCAGAACCCGTGATTCGAGGCGTTCACCGTCCTGCTGGCCGCTGATAATATGAAAAAGGTTTTGGTCCTGCTTGGCTTCACTGCTCATTCAACGTCTCCACTACGGTTCAAGGTCGATCCCCGTCGGCCGTGGCGCTATCAAACCACATAGTTTATCTGCAACCGGTCGGCCACATTCTTATCGGCGATTCCCAGAGCGTCGGACATACCGATCGGCAGCGAAGTCGATCGTCCCAGGGGGGCCAGTATCTTTCTCAATTCGGTGTCGAAAGACAGGAAGACGTCCACCACCCGCTCGGCCACCTGCTCGACATCTAGGCGCCGATAGAGCCGCGGTTCCTGGGAGGTGATCCCCTTGGGACAAAGCCCGATATTGCAGATGTTGCAGCGATCGGTTTCAGACCCCAGGCATCCGGCGGCGGCCTGCATGATGTATTTTCCGATCTGAACCGCGCTGGCGCCCAGCATGATCAGGGCCGCGGCATTGGCGGCCAGATTTCCGGTCTTACCGGTCCCGCCGCCGGCGATGATCGGAATTTCGTTCTGCATGCCGATTTTGGCCAGGTTTAGATAGCAGTCCCGGATGTTGCTGGCAATGGGATGCCCCATGTGGTTCATGGAAACATTATACGCCGCACCGGTGCCGCCGTCCTCGCCGTCAACGGCCAAGGCGGCCGCATAAGGATTGCGCGTCAAATTGTTCAACACCGCCAGAGAGGTGGTGGATGCGGAAATCTTGGGATAGACCGGCACCCGGAATCCCCAGGCCATATAAATGGACTGGATCATCTTGGCCACGGACTCTTCGATGGAGTATTGGGTCTGGTGCGTGGGCGGGCTGGGCAGGCTGACGCCCTCGGGCACGCCGCGGATGGCGGCAATCAGCTTGTTGACCTTGTACCACATGAGCAGACCGCCGTCACCCGGTTTGGCGCCCTGCCCGTACTTGATCTCCACGGCACAGGGATCTTCCTTCATCTCGGGAATGGCATGGATGATTTCGTCCCAGCCAAAATAGCCGCTGGCAATCTGCAGGATGACGTACTTGAGGAAACGTGAGCGCAGCAGGCGGGGCGGACAGCCGCCCTCGCCGGTGCACATGCGCACGGGCATGCCCAGTTCCTCGTTCAGATAAGCGACCCCCATCTGCAGACCTTCCCACATGTTGGGCGAAAGGGCCCCGAAGGACATGCCCCCGATCATCAGCGGATAGATCTCCCGAACCGGCGGCGTCCACCCGTTCTCCGCCATGAACTTCAAATTCTGCTCGGGCGGCAGAACGCGGCCCAGCAGGGTGCGCAACTCGAATTCATGCCGCCCCGCGTCCAGGGCCGGATCGGTCAGCATGGAGATACGGATGAATTTGATCTGGTCCAACAGACTGCCGGTATCGTTGCGCCGTCCCCCGCGCCGTCGGGCCTGGCCGCCGCGGTCGATGTGCATGCGCAGCTTGTCGATTTCATCACCATGCATGGGAATGATGGCATCGTTGGGGCAGACCATGTTGCACATGGCGCATCCCACACAGGCATAAGACGGATCTGTTTTCTGACGGATCCCGTAATAGAGCTTGTATTGGTTCTCCGGGGCTTCCAGGACGCCCACCACCGGGGCCACCTGCCGCATGCGAAAGACGCCCAGCTCGATGGCGTTGACCGGGCAGGAGGCCGTGCAGCGGCCGCAGAGCGTGCACTTGTCCTTGTCCCAGGCGATCTGCCAGGGCAAGTCCTTGATGCTCAGTGAGAAAGGTGCAATGGGTCCTTCTGGCTGCATATCTTGACCTCCTGACGATCCGCGTTCACGATGGCGGTGTCCAGATGCATGGGTTGAAAATCCAGTGACTTGTCACGCTCGGGAATGGCGGCATCCAAACCGCACAACTCCGAGGAGAACGCATAGCACCCCGGGCGCCCGCCCACCACGCCGGGCCGCAGTTTCTTGCGATCCTGGACCATGAACAGACTGTGGTCGGGCAACGAACCGATTACGCAGTTGGGACCGTCGATGATCAGTTTGCGGCAGGTCTGCTTGAGGCCCTTTAGGAGCTCGCGGTTGGGGTGCTGCTCGAGGTCGTCGTCCTGAAGCGGCGTAATGATATGCTTGTAGGACTCCACCCCCAGTCCGAGTCGATTGGTGGCAAAATGCAGGATGTGGGTGAAGACTTCCGAGTCGGACTGATAACCGACATAGCCTGGGAAACCGCGCGAGGACAAGTATTCCCGGATGGGAATGAAGGCCGTGTTTTCACCATTGGTCATGGTGGAATAGCCCTGGATAAAAAAAGGATGACAGGCATATAGGTTGATGGCGTAGTTGGTGTTCTGCCGTCCCTGGGCCATGATGATCCGGGCCTGCAGTTCCTTGCGGTCCAGCATCAAATGCCGGGCCACCTTCAGCGGGTCGCCGATCTCCTTGATCATGATGACGTCCGGCCAGAAAGAAAAAACGATCATTTCGCCGGTTTCGTTGCCCATGGCCCGCAGGGTCAGACGGGTTTCCAGAAGACGGCTATAGAGTTCGCTCTGGGGCAGTCCGTCCCAGTCTTCGGGATACTCGTAGGCGCGCACCAGATAGATGTCGCGACGTGGCACCCCCGGCGGCGGGGTTTTGGGCACCTTGATGGAAAGTTTGTATTTGGTCATAAAGCCCAAGTCCATCATGTAGGTGTCCAGACGTCGGAGTCCGGCTTCACTGAAAATCCCGGAAAGAATCGGCGCGTCCTTGATCTCCTCGAAGGGTCCGGCCAAATCCCGTAAAAAAAGCCCCACACCGGAACCATCGTGGCCTTCCCGCATCACGTCCAGGGCCTGCAAGGCAATCATGGGCGAGAGCGGGTCCTGGCTGGTAATGGCAAACAATCGACACATAAATCATAGTCCTCCCTGGTAAAATGGGCCGCAGTCCATGCGGCGATCCCCTTGGCAGCCGGCAGTGGTCCCGGGCCCCTCAAAGGCGCCTGTGGCCTCGGCCTTTGGCATCGCTGTCATCTGTCATGCAGGGATGGGAAAGGTCAACCGGTCACACACGGATAAGCCGCCGCTTCGCCCCTTAAGGAAATTAGCAATAGGCATGCCATGGCGCAAATGACTTTATTCCATAGCCATATCAATAAGTTACTGCGAATAGAACCTCTGGAGGGAATCCCGCTATCTGCGCAAATGACAAAAATGTTGCTGGCTCACCACGTTTATTACATCTTTGTCTATCCGGGTTCGGCCTAATTTTTATCCGCATTTTCAGGAACATGCCCCTTGTCTACCCAAAAAGGGAGCGGGATCATAACCGATTCCGCGCCTAATAATCAAGGTGTAAATGCTGCCACCTCCCGCTTTAGAGCGTTAGACGGTTTACGCAGCCGCCGATTTTCGCTATACCTCTCCCCGTAAACCCCCAACCGGCCCGCTGCCTTCAAACCGTGCGGGCTTGCCCTCGGGCCGCCGCGCATCATTTTGCCCGACACCAAGGAACCGACGCTATGCCCCTGACCACCCGAGGTATCATTCTTACCGGCGGCTGGAATCGACGGGACTTCCTTCGATGCAGCACCCTGGCGGCACTCGGCTGGGTAACTGGCTGTGCCACCAATCCCGTCACCGGAAAATCCCAGATCATGCTCATGTCCGAGAAGGACGAAATCGCGGTCGACCGCCAGCACGCGCCCAAGCAGATTTCGGCCGATTACGGCGTCACCCAGGATCACCAGCTCGAAGATTACATCGTCCGCACAGGCAAACGGCTGGTACCGGCGACCCACCGGCCCCAGATGCCGTACCGCTTCATGGTCGTGAATGCCACCTATGTCAACGCCTATGCCTTTCCCGGCGGCAGCATCGCGGCCACGCGCGGCATCCTTTTAAAGCTCGACAACGAAGCCGAACTGGCCGCCTTGCTGGGCCATGAGTTGGGGCATGTCAACGCACGGCACACGGCCCAGCAGATGAGCAAAGCCACCCTGACCCAGGCCCTGGTCGGTGGTGCCGCCGCCATGGCGGGCACCCAGAGTGAGGTTTTCGGCGACCTGGCCGGCCAGCTGGGCGCCATCGGAGCGGGTGCGCTGCTGGCGTCTTACAGCCGCGACAACGAGCGCGAGGCCGATGACCTGGGATTGCGCTACATGGCCGCTGCCGGCTACAACCCGGAGGGTTTTGAAGGCCTGATGGACATGCTGCGCTCGCTCAACCGCCATCGGGCCAATGCGGTCGAATTACTGTTCGCCACGCACCCCATGAGTGAAGAGCGCTATCAGACGGCCATTCAGGCCATCCGCACCAACTACCCGGACGCTAAAGGCAAACCCCTTTACCGGGAGCGCTACCGGGACCATACCGCCGGCCTGCGCCGGATGGCCGGAGCCATCGAGGCCATGCAAAACGGCGAAAAAGAAATGGCCGGCCAGCGCTTCGGGGCAGCGGAGAAGCAGTTTCACCGGGCCCTTAAACAAGCGCCCCGCGATTACAGCGCCCATCTGCTGATGGCCAAATGCCAGTATGCGCAGAAACGCTTCGCGCGCGCCGAGGAATATGCCCGTGAGGCGCAGCAGATTTATCCCCAGGAAGCGCAAGCCCATCTGATCGCGGGATTGGCCCAGCTCCAAAATCAAAACTACGCCGAGGCCTACGCAAGCTTCGAAGATTTCGACCGCATGCTGCCCGGCAATCCGGACCTGCTTTTTCTGCGGGGCTTGGCGCAGGAGGGCATGCAGCGGCGGGAGGAAGCCGCCCGCTTCTATATGTCTTATCTGAGGGTCGTCCGGCAGGGAGCCCCGGCACAGCACGCCTATCAGCGTCTGGTGGACTGGGGCTATGTTCGCCCCTGATGCCGCCTGGCCACCATCTGTAGCCCGAGGATGCCCCGCTGGCCCGCACATTTCTGACCGGAAGGATCGATCCTGCCCATGACCAGCGTTTCCCGCAACCTGGACGCCGATTTCGAAGCCAAATGGCAGGCGTTTCACCAGGCCGCTGCCGTGGGCGGGGTTCGATTGCCCCCCGCCGCGGCGGCCGAAGCCGAAATCCGACGTGTGCTCGGATTCAGCGAATTCGTTTCCCGCCATGCCGTTCAAAACCCGGATTGGGTCGCCACCCTGTTTCAAAGCGACGCGCTGAACATCCCCCGCGACCGGCAGGCCTATCAACGCCGCTGGGATGCGGTCTTTGATGGCACTTTCGAAGCGGTCTTCGCCCAACTGCCGAAGGTCCTGCGACGCTTCCGGCGGGAGGAAATGCTGCGGATCGCCTGGCGCGACCTGTCCGGACGGGCGCCACTCGAAGAAATCCTTTCCGAATTGTCGGACCTGGCCGATGTCTGCATCGACAATACCCTGCACCTTCTGCACGATGATCTCTGCCGTCACTACGGCCGCCCGACGGCCCCGGACGGCCGTCCCTTGCAAATGGTGGTGGTGGGCATGGGCAAGCTGGGGGCCCGGGAGCTTAATTTTTCCTCGGATGTCGATCTCATTTTAGCCTTTGCCCAGGGGGGGCACACCACCGGCACCGAGGATCAAGCCGCCATTTCCAACGACGACTTTTTCACCCGCCTGGCCCGCCGGTTGATTCAGACCCTCAGCCAGGTCCTTCCCGAGGGCTTCGTATTTCGCGTGGATACAGGGTTACGCCCCTTCGGCGAGAGTGGCCCACTGGTGATGAGCTTCAATGCCCTGGAAAACTATTACCAGAGCCAGGGGCGGGAATGGGAACGTTATGCCTGGATCAAGGCCCGCATCGTGGCCGGCGACCGCGCGGACGGCGAGGCCCTGCTGGCGCTTTTACAGCCCTTTGTCTATCGGCGCTACCTGGACTTCGGCGTATTCGACTCGCTGCGCGAAATGAAAAACAAGATTGCCCTGGAAGTCCGGCGCAAAGGCATGGCCCGTGACATCAAACTCGGCGCCGGCGGGATTCGTGAAATCGAGTTTTTCGGTCAGTTCTTCCAGCTGATTCGCGGCGGCGTCGTTCCCGCCCTCCAGG
>JASFTA010000027.1:0-9086 GCA_050114115.1 Desulfobacterales bacterium
CTTCAGCCGTTCGGTGGCGGCGCGGATATAAGCCGGACCGCTTTGAACATCGGGAAATTCCTGCCGCAGCGGGTCATCCGGCGGGGTGTCGCTGAGAGCGGCCGTCGACGGGGCGCGGTTGTCCTGGGGGCACGCGGCGCGGGTTTTCGACAGCAGGAAGGGCTGGTCGGCCGGCGGTCGGCCGGTATTCGCTGAAACGGCGTTGGTCATTGCGGCTCCTTTTCCAGCAGGTTGCGAAAGGCGGTTTCGATAGCGTTCAGTTCGTCTTCCTGAACAGTTCGCAGGTCCAACACAAAACGATCGTTTTCGATGCGACCGATAATCGGTGTCGACTGGCCGCGCATGAAGCGCTCGATTTCCTGGGCGCTCCGGCTATTGAGGCGAACCCTGAGACAGCGGCTGGGGATTTCCAGCAGGGGCAGGGATCCGCCCCCGGCGCGGGCCACCGTAGGCGCCGATGTGATCTCGAGTCCCCGGTCGGCCAGTTTTTCCAGACCTGCCGCCAGACGTTCGGTCCGCGCGGTGGTGACGGCCAGCGGCTCGGTCAGCATGCGCAGGGTCGGAATGGTTTCCACGGCCCGGGACTCGTCGCGGTAAAGTCGCAGGGTGCTTTCAAAGGCGGTCAACGTCATTTTATCGATCCGCAGGGCGCGGGTCAGGGGATTGGCCTTGAGGCGCTTGATCCATTTGTGGCGCCCCACCAGAATGCCGGCCTGGGGCCCCCCCAGAAGCTTGTCACCGCTGAAGGTGACGATGTCCGCCCCGGTGCGCACCGAAGCCTGAACGGTGGGTTCCGGAAACAGACCGTAACGGCTGAAATCGATAAAGGTGCCGCTGCCCAGATCCTCGACCACCGGCAGTCGATGCTCACGGCCCAGGGCCACGAGTTCGTCCAGGCCGACCGCCTTGGTGAATCCGCTGATGGTGAAATTGCTCTGGTGGACTTTCAAGAGCATGGCGGTCTGCTCGCCGATGGCCTTGGCATAGTCCCGGCGATGGGTACGGTTGGTGGTACCGACTTCCCGCAGCCGGGCACCGCTCTTGGCCATGATGTCCGGAACGCGAAACGACCCCCCGATTTCCACCAACTCGCCGCGCGAAACGATGACCTCGCGATCCCGTGCCAGGGTGTCCAGGGTGAGCAGGACGGCGGCGGCACAGTTGTTGACCACGAGGCCGGCCTCAGCCCCCGTGATTTCGCACAAAAGGGCCGCGACGGCGTCATAGCGCGACCCCCGCTTCCCGGTTTCAAGATCGTACTCCAGGTTGGAGTAATGGCAGGCAATGGCCTGCAGCTGGGGCATGGCCGCTTCCGCCAGACGCGAGCGCCCCAGATTGGTATGTACCACCACGCCGGTGGCATTGATCGTGCGGCGCAGGTTGGGCTGCATGGCCTGGTTGGCCCGCTGGACGGCCCGCTGCGCCACTTGGGAGGCTTCCAGCTCGGATTGTTCCAGAGGACCATGGCCATCGCGGATGCGTGCCCGCAGGGCTTCGAGGGTTTCCTGGATCGAACGCACCAGTAGCTTGCGCGGTAAACCTTGCGCCAGGGGCGACGGCTCCAGGTGGCTGAGCACACGGTCGACACCGGGCAGCTGGCGTAGTTGACTGGCCTTGGCGACATTTTCGTCGGGCATGACGGCTCTTTTCGAAATACGTGGGCGTGCTGGTCACTATCAAACTTTACTTCCTATCATTTTGAAGCTAAGTAATTCAATCTCAAATTAAAGTTCGTCCTGTACATTCCCGGTATTCGGCCAAGGGCGCCCTGAGGATCTGGTGACCAGCGCCAGGCCCGCGTGGGGGCATGCATGGGTGGCCATGGCCGGGAGTCCACTTCACCTTTACGTCATGGGAGATCGTGATGCGCCACCCTTCAGACTACATCATCTTTCCGCTGGACGTCGCATCTCGCGGCGAGGCTCAGAAACTGGTCGGCCTGCTCGCGGGACAGGTGGGAATGTTCAAGATCGGTCTGGAACTATTTGTCCGCAGCGGCCCGGATCTGATCGCCTGGATCCGCTCCGAATACGGGACTTCCGTTTTTCTGGATTTAAAACTGCACGATATCCCCGCCACGGTGGAGCGGGCCATGCGGGGCGTGAGCGACCTGGGGGTGGCCCTGGCAACCGTGCATTGCGGCGAATCGCCCCTGATGCTTACGGCGGCCGTGGCCGGCGCGGGTCAGACCGGGGTCCTCGCTGTCACCGTTCTGACCAGTGTCGCCATCGAGGACCTGCGCCAGGCGGGACTGGCGGGCGATGACGACCAGGGCTTGGAAAATCTGGTGCTGCACCGGGCGCAAATGGCCCGGGATGCCGGTTGTGCAGGCGTTGTGTGCTCGGCGCAGGAAGCAGGAAGGATCAAAGCGCGCTGGGGGGATGCCTTGCTGGCCGTAACCCCCGGCATTCGACCGGCCTGGGAGGGCGTTGACCACCATGATCAGAAGCGCGTGGTGACCCCGGCGGATGCGATCCGCCAAGGATCCGACTATCTGGTCATCGGTCGTCCCATCCGGGATGCCGCTCGTCCGGCCGAGGCCGCCCGGCGGGTGGCCGATGAGATCGGTGCCGCGCTTGCGGGTGCGCCGATTGGAAAAGGGGCCTAGCTGCTTTTTAGAACGCCACCAGCCGGGCCAGGATCACGGCCGCCATTATCGCGGCGATGATCAGGATCACGGCCAGCTGGTCGCGGCGAAAGGAAGGCAACGGCACGGCGCTTCAGCCCGTCTGATCGAGCCCAAAGGCGCTGTGGAGGACCCGCACGGCCAGTTCGGCGTATTTTTCCGTGACCACGCAGGAAATGCGGATTTCCGAGGTGCTGATCAGGCGGATGTTGATATTTTCGGCCGCCAGGGTCGTAAACATGAGTGAGGCGACGCCGGAATGGTTTTTCATGCCCACGCCGACCACAGAAACCTTGGCGATTTCCGGATCGCCCAGCACGGCTTCGGCGCCGATTTCCTCGGCCACCTGGCGTTCGATCTCCATGGCCCGATCGAAATCCGTCATGGGAACCGTAAAGGTCAGGTCGGTTTGGCCGCCGGAGCGCATGTTCTGGATGATCATGTCCACCACGATGCCGGCCGCGGCCACCGGGGCGAAGACCTTGGCCGCCACGCCCGGCTGGTCGGGCACCTTCTTCAATGTGATCCGGGCTTGATTTTTATCGCAGATCACACCGGAAACCACCAGTTTCTCCATGCTGGCGTCTTCGTTGACGACCATGGTTCCCTCCTCCTCGCTGAATGACGATCGGACATGCACCGGCACATTGTATTTCTTGGCGAACTCCACGGAGCGGATCTGGAGCACTTTGGCCCCCAGGCTGGCCATTTCCAGCATCTCGTCGTAGGAGATGCGGTTCATTTTGCGTGCTTTGGGGCAGATATTGGGGTCGGTGGTAAAGATGCCGTCGACATCGGTATAGATTTCACAGACGTCCGCCTTGATGGCGGCCGCAATGGCCACGGCGGAAGTGTCCGAGCCGCCGCGGCCCAGGGTGGTGATGTTGCCGTTGACGTCACTGCCCTGAAAACCGGCCACGACCACGATCTTGCGCTCAGCGACCAGGCTGCGGATCCGTTCCGATCCGATATCGATGATCCGTGCGTTGCCGTAATCACAGTCGGTCAGCACCTGGGCCTGATGGCCCAGGATGGATTCGGCCGGGTAGTCCATGGCCTTTAAGGTCATGGCCATCAGCGCCGCCGTGGTCTGCTCCCCGGTGGCCAGTAAGACGTCCAGTTCCCGCCGCTCGGGGGTTTTGGTGATCTGACGCGCCAGGCCGATCAGGTTGTCCGTGACCCCGGCCATGGCCGAGAGAATGACCACCACGTCATGCCCCTGGTCATAGGTCTGGGTGACCCGTCGGGCCACATTGTGAATGCGGTCCAGGTCGGCCACGGAGGTCCCGCCAAATTTCTGCACGATCGTTGTCATGCCTACTCCTGCAGTGCTTTTTTGAGTGCTTTTATCAAATTAAGGGGGGCAAGTCCATATCCTGCAAGGGTCAGGCGGCGGGTATCAGGGGGTATCGTCTGGATGTGGATGGCCAGACGATCGGTGGGCAGAGCGTCGGCCATGCGCTCGGGCCATTCGATGGCCACGACCGCCGGGGCCACCATCAGATCGAAAAGACCAATGTCGTCCAGATCCGCCGCGCCCAGGCGGTAGAGATCGACGTGATGCAGCGGGTGACGGCCGTCGTAGGAATTGACCAGGGTATAGGAAGGGCTGGTGACGTAGACCTCTTGGGGGACTTCGAGGCCGCGTGCCAGCCCCTGAACGAAACAGGTTTTGCCGCTACCCAGATCGCCCGCGATCGTCAGCACCAGGCCGGGAGGGACCAGTGTCCCGACCATCCGGGCAAAACGTTGGGTTTCCGCCGCCGATCGGGTTTCGCAAACAATTTGACGGGTGTGCGGCGAGACCATCAGGCGTTTAGCCGTGCTCAAGGGCGACGATCATATCGCGAACCGCGGTTTCGATGCCGCTCATCAGGGCGCGGGCCATCAGGCTGTGGCCGATGACGCAGGCTTCGATCTCCTCCAGTGGGCCCAGGGGGCGGCAGGTCTGATAGTCCAGGCCATTGCCGGCCAGCACGCGCAACTTGAGGCGATGGGCCACTTTGGCGGTATCCACGATCCGGGCGAGCATGCGCCGGCGCGTGGCCGCGGCGGCATGGCCGGCGTATATACCGGTGTTGACCTGGATGCCGTCGGCGTTCAACCGGTGGGCCGTCTTGACGTGCTCCGGCTCCGGGTCGATGAAGAGAAAGACAGGAATGCCGCTGTCGCGGATGGTGGTGATCGTATCCGCGATTTCGGTGCGATCCAGAATCAGGTCCAGGCCGCCTTCGGCGGAAGCCTCCTCCGGGCGGTCGGGTATCAGCACGACCTGGTCCGGTTTGACGTCGAGGGCCAGTCCCATCATCTCCGATGTGGGGGCCACGCCCAAACTGAAACGGCCCTGGACGGTTTCACGCAGCACCCGGATATCGCGATCGCTGATCTGTCGGCGATCTTCGGTGAAACGTGCGGAGATGCCCACGGCCCCGGCCACTTCGGCCAGAACGGCCACGCGCACCGGGTCGGGTTGCAGTCCGGGGGTCAGGTTGCGCAGGGCGGCGGCATGATCGACGTTGACGATAAGATCCGTCATGGCGGAATTTCCTCTCTGGGGCCCAGGTGGTCAGCGGCGGCCATCGCCGCCACTTCTATATTTCGAGCTGCTCTAGCAGCGCGTTGCTTTTCTGTTCCATGCGCCGGGCTTCGGCGGATGATTTTTCGTGGTCATAGCCGAACAGATGCAGGATGCCGTGAATCAGCAGTTCGATGAAGCGCCGTTCGAATGGGATCCCGGCCGCCTCGGCCTCACGCTGACAGGTTTCGACGGATATGACCACGTCCCCCAGCAGGTGGGGGCTTAAATCGCTGAATTGGCCTTCCTGCATGGGAAAGGCGATCACATTGGTCGGCCCCGGCCGTTTTAGGTACTCCTGGTTCAAGGGCGCGATGCCGTCGTCGTCGACGACCAGCAGGGACAGTTCGGCCTCAGGAGATGCCAAGACGTCTAAGATGGCTCGGGCCGTTGTCTGAATCTTCTTCGGTGAAATCGGCCGTTTGTTTTGTTGGTTGCTGATTAGGACTTCCATCGCGGCTCCTGCCTTTTTCGTGGGTGCGGCCGTTGGGTTCCGGGTACTCGATGCGGTGGTGATGAATGCCGTTGAGAATGGTGTTGAACGACTTGGCGATGTTGTGGAGATCCCGCAGGGTCAATTCGCAATTATCGAGCTGGCCGTCGGAAAAGATGGCGTTGATCAGCCGCTGGACGAGCCCCTGAATGCGCGACGGGGTCGGATTGTCCAGGGTTCGGCTGGCCGCCTCGACCGCATCGGCCAGCATCACCAGACCGGCCTCGCGGTTCTGTGGCTTGGGGCCGGGGTAGCGGTAAGCGTCCATGTCGACGCCGGACGCGCCTTTTTTAAGTTTGGCCTTTTCATAAAAGTAGCGGATCAGGCTGGTGCCGTGATGTTGCTGGATCGTGGCGGTGATGACCGGCCCCAGCTTATACTTGCGGGCCATTTCCATGCCATCCTTGATGTGGGCGATCAGGATCAGGGCCGACATGGAGGGCGCCAGGCGGTCGTGCCGGTTGCGTCCGCCGGACTGATTTTCGATGAAATAATCCGGTTTGTTGATTTTACCGATGTCGTGGTAATAGCCGCAGACTTTGGCCAAAAGGGGATTGGCGCCGATTTCCGACGCGGCCGCTTCGACCAGGCTGCCCACGATCACCGAATGGTGATACGTCCCGGGGGCCTCGATCATCAACTGGCGCATGAGGGGCTGGTCGAGATTGGCCAGTTCGAGCATTTTGATGTCGGAGGTGTAACCGAAAACGATCTCGGCCAGGGGAACCAGGCCGGAGGCGATGATGCCGGTGCCGATCCCGCCAAAAAATCCGAAAGCCCATTCCCACATCAGGGTCGCGGCGGAAACGCGGCCCGAATAGACCGCCAGGGCCGATACCAGGACCACATTCAAAAGGCCAAGCTGCACACTGGCTTTCAGGAAAACTTTGCGTTCGCGGCAGTGGCGAATCCAGTAGGCGGCCAGACTGCCGTTGACGAAAAAGAAAATGAAGGCGGCCAGGGAGCCCTGGAAGATGATCGCAACGCCCACGGCCAATATCCCGGCAATCGGCAGGGCGGCTTCGAGTCCCAGAAAGATGCAGACCAGCATGGGGGCGGCGGCCACCGGGGTGATATAGTAAATGGACGTGGCCTGGAAGGCAAAGGCCGTGTTTTGGGCCAGGGGGCGCGCCAGAGAGGCCGTCAATTCGGAGACGATAAAGAAGGTGCAGAACACGGCGGCAATGAAAACCATGTTGCGCACGGCGGCCTGCGTACCCCAGGCCAGCGTCTCGTAGTGGACGCGATAGGCTGCCACCAGGAGACAGATCAGGATCAGGGCGGCGCCCAGACTGCTCAGGGCGATGCGCTGGCCGCGCCGCTCCTCTTCCAGCGCCCTGAGTTTCAGCAACTGAACGGCGGTGACCCGTTCACCTTCACGCAGGAGCATTTCACCGGCCTTGATCTTGTGAAAGACCGGCTTAATGGCCGCGACGGCCTCTTCCCGCCGTTTGCTGGTTTCGTTCCGGTTCAGGGTAATGTTGGGGTGCAGCAGATCTTGGGCCAGATCGACGATCAACTGGTAGTCGGAATAGCCCAGATCCTTCAGCATCGGTTGCCCGATAACGCGCACCATGGTTTGGGCTTCGTCCAATCCATAGAATTGACGCAGGTTGCGGACGACTTGCTCTTTGCCGCTGGAGACGGCCCGCAGTGCAATTCCCCGGTTGCCTTCCTTGAGCAGGATATCCTTGTTGGTGACGATGCCGCTTCGCAGAATTTCGGTCAGTATATGGGTGATGCGCTTGGTGATGGCCGGGGCGAATCCGGATTGCACCATAAAGTCGTAAGTTTCCTGATCGATGCGGGTGTCCAGGCGTTCTTCCAGGAGCTGGCGCTTGTCCGCCATGACTTGCTCGATTGTCGGAAGCGCAGCCGCCGGGGGCGGGGCGGGCAGCGTCGCGGAGGGAGCCGGTGTCGAGGTGCCCTCCGCGCTGGCCAATTGGACGGCCTCTTCGTTCAGCGGTGGCGGGGCGAGCGCCTCGCGGGCTTTGATCAACTCCTGGCGCATTTCGGCGAAAGCCTGGTCGATGGATGCGGCCGTGCGGCGCGCCAGATCAGTGTCGTGATCGTAGACGGTCAGAATGGCGGCGGCGGCATCGGTGCGATTGGTCTCGGTGGCTTTGCGGTCTTCAATCAGAAAGTCCCGGGTGGCCTTGATGTTGCGTTGGGCCACGTCGCCGATCTGATAGTTCAGTTTGGTGTCGGCCAGGCCGGGATAAAGGATGGCACAAAAGACCAGGATGATCACCAGCAGAATCATCCAGCGCAGATGGTTCGGCTGGAGCAAGAGCTGGATGCTGCGTTTGAGCTGCGGGTCGCTTCGCATGGATCGTCAAACCACTTCCCGGGCACTGAATGCGGCGCGTTACATCGCACTGCCCGGGGCGGGGTTTTTCTCCTTTTGTTCGTAGGCACGAATGATGTCTTGAACCAGGCGGTGCCGGACCACGTCAGTATGTGAGAAGAAAATAAATTCGATATCGTTGATGTTTTGCAGGATTTGGGACGCTTCGATCAGGCCGGACGATTTGGCGGCCGGCAGATCGATCTGGGTGATGTCGCCGGTCACCACGGCTTGGGAATTGTAACCCAGCCGGGTCAGAAACATTTTCATTTGCTCGGAAGTGGTATTTTGGGCTTCGTCCAGGATGATGAAGGCATCGTTGAGCGTCCGCCCGCGCATGAAGGCAATCGGCGCCACCTCGATGACGCCGCGCTGCATCAGGCTGGAGACCTTTTCAAAGCGCATCATGTCATGCAGGGCGTCGTAGAGTGGTCGCAGGTAGGGATCCACCTTTTCGGTCAAATCGCCGGGCAAGAAGCCCAGCGCCTCTCCGGCTTCGACCGCCGGTCGTGTCAGGATGATGCGGCTGACGTTACCTTTTTGCAGGGCGGCCACCGCCATGGCCATGGCCAGGTAGGTTTTCCCGGTGCCGGCCGGGCCGATGCCAAAGACGATATCACAGTGACGCATGGCGTCGATGTAGGCTTTTTGCGTGGGGCTTTTGGGCGTGATCGCCCTTTTCTTGGCGGTGATGTAGACGGTATCGAGAAAGATGTCCTTGAGCTGGGCGCGGTCGTCGGCACTCAGGACCCGCACGGCGTAATCGATATCATTGGGATAGACGGGATAGCCTTTTTTTATCAGCCCGTAGAGCTGCTCCAGGGTATTGCCGGCCAGGGCGGCGGCGATCGGATCGCCGTCGATGCTGACGGTGTCGCCGCGGGTGTTGATCCTCACGGATAGCGCATCGGCAATGCGCTGCAGGTGGACGTTATGCTCGCCGAACAGCTGACGCGCCAGTTCGATGTCTGGAAAAGTCAGCTTCAGCGGGCGATCTTTGATGTTTTCTTTCATCGGTCGATCAATTTAATTTCACCCCAATCGG
>JASFTA010000028.1:0-9067 GCA_050114115.1 Desulfobacterales bacterium
GAAGAGGTGGGCTCCATGAACATCTTTTTCATGATCGCAGACGAACTTGTCACCCCGGCGCTGAACGGCAGCATCCTGCCCGGTATTACCCGCGATTCGGTTCTGGCCCTGGGAAAACAATGGGGCTTGAAAGTTTCCGAACGCGAGATCACCATCGACGAGGTGATCGCCGCACATGCTTCGGGAGCACTTCAGGAAATTTTCGGATCAGGCACGGCGGCGGTGATTTCGCCGGTGGGCGAACTACGTTTCGAGGAAAATGTGCTGCAAATCGGCGGCGGTCGTGTGGGCCCCATGGCCCAGAAATTCTTTGATGCCATCACCGCGATTCAATACGGTCAGGCGGAAGATCCCCTGGGCTGGATTGAACAGGTTTAACCAGCCGCGCAGCACCCCGGGAGCGCGTATCTTCCCGTGAAACCGAGCGTCGACCGACTTTAATTCCCCAAACCCAGCGAAAGGATCGGCCTTCGGGTCATCGCGCTCTGTTTGCAGGCCAACCCCCGAGACAGGAGCCTCCATGACGAACCGCTATCCCCACCTGAATCTGTTCGAAACCAAAATGGCGGCCGCGCATCTGGACGGCATGGTGCTCGAAACGTTCAAGCACTACTACCGCGAGGTGGTCGAGGGCGCCACCGGCCTTATTCCCGACGACACCATCCGTCCGCCCGCCGGTGATGAGGTGCTCATGGCCGGCGAATTGACGAAATTTGCGGAAGACGGCCGCCGCGCCCTCCCGAACGCCGTCAGAATTACCCTCAACGGCGGGCTGGGTACCAGCATGGGGCTTATCGGGCCCAAATCCCTGTTGCCGGTCCGGGATCATTTAACCTTTATCGACATTATTATGCGTCAGGCCCAAAGCGGTGGGATTCGACAGGTCTTCATGAACAGCTTCACCACTGACGGCCCCACCCGGACGGCCCTGGCGGTCATTGCGCGCCAAACCCCGCCGCTGACCTTTGTGCAGAACAAATTCCCCAAAATCCTGCAGGACAGTCTCAAACCGGCCGATTGGCCGCAGGCGCCGGCCCTCGAATGGAACCCCCCCGGCCACGGCGACATCTTCACGGCCATTGAGACCTCCGGCGTTCTGGACCGTCTGCTCTCGGATGGATGCCGTTATGCCCTGATCTGTAATTCCGACAATCTGGGGGCCACCCTCGACCTGTCGCTGCTGGGGTTCATGGCCGCCAACGACGTCCCGTTCATCATGGAGGTCGCGCGCCGGACACCCGCCGACGCCAAAGGCGGCCATCTGGCCGTCCGTAAGGAGGGGGGACTGATCCTGAGGGAATCAGCCCAGTTTCCCGGGAGCAGCGACGGCGGCGATATTGCGCGGTATACCTACTTCAATACCAACAATTTGTGGGTTAATCTCCCCGATCTAAAGAGGTTGATTGCCGCACAGGGTACCATTCAGCTGCCCTTGATCCTGAATCCCAAGACATTGGATCCACGTGATGCCGCCAGCCCTGCTGTTTATCAGATCGAATCCGCCATGGGAGCCGCCATTGGCCTGTTCGCAGGTGCCCGCGCCGTTCTCGTGCCGCGCCAACGTTTTTTACCCGTCAAACAATGCAGCGATCTACTGATCGTGCGATCCGACTGTTTTACGCTCGACCATCAGTTTCAAATGGAAATCAACCCGAAGAGAAAACTACCCGGCCCACTGGTCAGCCTCGATCCAGCCTACTACCGCCATATCGACCAGTTCGAGGCCCGCTTTCCAGCAGGCGTGCCGTCACTGCTGGCCTGTGAACAGCTGACGGTCAACGGTGACATCCGCTTTGAAAGCCCCGTAACCATCAAAGGACGGGTATGCTTGACCAATCCGGAAGCGTCGCAAAAAGTGATCCGGGCGGGTAGCGTCATTACCGAAGACTTGACGCTCTAATCGGCAAGGACGAAGACCGCCAAGTGCGCCCGGCAAAACGGAAAGCGATCCGCAACAAGCTTTACACGTTTCCTGAACCGGCATGCGAACCGCCGCCGGCCGATAACCACCATCACCATATCCCTATGAGCGGCCGGTATGGGCAACCGGCAATCGACGATGGTTGGTAGAAGGGATCTCTCACGGCACTATGGAACAGAGCCCCGCCACCGGCACCCGCCGACTGATGACGCGCGGCGACACCGTGCGTTTCGATCTCAAACTGCCGCAACCGGCCCAAGGCAGCGCCTGGCTGCGCACCAACCTCGGCCACGTGAACACCACGCGCAAAGAGATCATTCAGGCCGTGGAACGGAATCAGGCGCCCCGGGCGCACGACTGGTATGACCTGCCCATGCGCCGGTTGGATGATCGGCGTTTTCGCATTGTCCTGCCGCTTCATCAGGTGGGCCACTTCGAGGCCAAGTGCTTCTTTCTGGAAAACAGTCACTCCGATCCGCTTTGGCCTCCCGGCGCTAACACGGTCATCAATGTCGAGCCGGCCGAGACCTGCTGTGCCAATATGATCTACAATGCGTTCGTGCGCCAGTTCGGTCCCAACCGCAACGGCACGTGCACCACGGCCTGGTCCGCCCCGGCCCTGGGCGAACTTGACCGCCAGGGCTTCGCTGTCATCCCGCCTTCCGGCACCTTCCGGGATCTGATCGGTCAGCTCGATTTCATCATCGGCACACTAGGCTGCACCATCATTCAGCTGCTGCCGATTCATCCGACCCCTACGACCTACGCACGCATGGGACGCTTCGGCAGCCCTTACGCCGCGTTGAGTTTTACCGCCGTCGACCCGGCCCTGGCGGAATTCGACCCGGCCGCCACCCCCCTGGAGCAATTCGGCGAGCTGGTGGATGCCGTCCACCAGCGGGAGGCCAAGCTGCTGCTGGACATCGCCATCAACCATACCGGTTGGGCCGCGGCGCTGCACGGTTCCCATCCCGAATGGCTGGTGCGGGACAATCAGGGGGAAATCGAACGGCCCGGCGCCTGGGGGGTGACCTGGGAAGATCTGACGCGTCTGGACTACACGCGTCGCGATTTATGGGCTTATATGGCGGAGGTGTTTTTAACCTGGTGCCAGCGAGGCGCCGACGGCTTTCGCTGCGACGCCGGCTACATGGTGCCGTTGGCGGCCTGGCGTTATATCGTGGCCAAGGTGCGCAACCAATATCCCGACACGATCTTTTTTCTGGAGGGCCTGGGCGGTAAAATTACCGTCACCCGTGACATTCTCGACCGGGCCAATTTCAATTGGGCCTACTCCGAGCTCTTTCAGAATTACGATCGCCGCCAGATCGAAGACTACCTGCCGGGAGCCCTCGAGATTGCCGGCCGCGACGGGCTCATGGTCAATTTTGCCGAAACGCACGACAATCAACGGCTGGCCGCGCGATCGCGTACCTGGGCCCGCATGCGCACGGCCCTATGCGCCCTATGTGCCCCCCACGGGGCATTCGCCTTTGCCAACGGGGTGGAATGGTTCGCCACCGAAAAGATCGTCGTCCATGAATCCCCTTCGCTCAACTGGGGGGCGGAACCCAACCAGGTCAAGGAAATTCGCCGGCTGGCCCAGCTCCTGAAAACCCATCCCGCCTTTCACGATCGTACGGATCTAAAACTGATTGAGGCCAATGGCGGCAACGTGATCGTCATGCTTCGCCACCACCGACCTTCCGGCCGACGGTTGGTCGTGGCCGCCAACCTTGACGATCAAAACCCGACCCGGGCGCAATGGTCCCGGGCCCGGATCGATTTCAGCGGCCAGCGCGTCACGGATCTCTTAACCGGACAACCGGTGGATCTGACCATAAGCGACGCCTTCGTCGATTGTGCCCTTGAACCCGGAAAGGTGGTCTGCCTGAGCGCGGACGCCAAGGACCACGAGCTTCTGCAGGTCGATGACACGCCGATCGGCCGCCCGGCACGCGCCGTGGATCAGTGCGCCCGCGCCCTGGCTTTGGATATCCTCGTGGCCCTGCGAGGCTATGGCGATCTCAGCGATCTGGACATCGATCGTTTGAGCACCGAACTGTTGACCAACCCTCAGCGCTGCTGCCGGCGGTGGAGCGCGGTCGCGGGCGCCCCCCGGACGACGCTTTGGGCATACCCCCACGACCTCAAGCGTCAAGTCATGGTCCCCCCCGGCCATCTGCTATTGATCCAGGCGCCGCATCCTTTCCGGGCCAGGCTGGTGGAGAGGAAAGAAACCCGGCAGGCCGACACCGCCCTGCCGTCCGATGACGGCTCTCATTTCACGGTCTTCCGGCCGTCGCCAACCCGTCGGGCCGTGGTGCGACGGTTGGAAATTTCTCTGTATCCGCCGGGCGAACCGGCCGTGCGCACCACGACGCCCGTTCTCTGCCTGGGCGACCCCCAGCATATCCGCATTCCGCGGTACTGGTCGCGTCACGCCCTGCCTCCGGCGCGTAACATCTTTCTGGCCACCAACGGTCGGGGCGGTATGTGCCACACGCCCGTCGACTGGGGCCGCCTCTACAGCCGCTACGATTGCCTCTTGGCGGCCAATCTGAACCCCGCGTTTCCCGAAGACCGCTGGATCATGCTGACGCGTATCCGGGCCTGGGTCGTTTACCAGGGCTATTCCCAGGAGCTGCGGTCCGATCTCCTGGAAGCCTTCATGCAGGATGATCACCATGGATGCCACTGGTTGTTTCGTATCCCCGCTGGCCAGGGCGAGTCTGTAGGAATCAAGATCGGTCTTCGCATGGTCAGGGAGGAAAATGCTTTGGTCTTCAGCATCAAACGTCCGGGCGCGGCGACCCGCGTGGACGCCCTGGCCGACGACAAGCCGGTGCGCCTGGTCCTGCGACCGGATGTCGAAGACCGCAATTTCCACGAGACCACCAAAGCTTTTACGGGGCCCGAAGATCAATTCCCGTCCGCCGTGCAGGCGGCCCTCGGGGGGTTTGATTTCACCCGGGTCCCCCAGCGCTGCCTCAGCATGCGACTGATCGACGGTGATTTCATCACCGAGCCCGAATGGTGCTATATGGTTGACCGACCGCTGGAAGCGGAACGGGGCCTTGATCCGCACTCGGATCTGTTCAGTCCGGGTTATTTCAGGATCGATCTCAAAGGCCAGGCCGTCGCATCCCTCCACGCCGCCATCGCATCGCAAGCCGAACGGCCCGCTAAACCACCGATGACCGCCGGGAATCAGCCGGAACCACAATCCCCGTATGCGCTTGCGCCCGAAGCCGCCCTGAGAGCCGCCCTGGATGCGTTTACCGTCCGCCGGGAGCATCTGGCCACCGTGGTCGCCGGCTATCCCTGGTTTCTCGACTGGGGACGCGATACCCTGATCTTCGTCCGCGGGCTGATCGCCGCGAAACAATTCGATCTGGCCGGGACCATCATCCGCCAGTTCGCCCGTTTTGAAGATCGCGGCACGCTACCCAATATGATCCGTGGTGAAAACGCCGATAACCGCGATACATCGGATGCGCCCCTGTGGCTTTTCACGACCTGCCGCGACCTGATCGGCGCCGGGCAGGGCCCTATTCTGGAAGAACGCTGTGGTGCGCGCACGCTCCGAGAAATACTGGTGGACATGGGTCGCGCGCTTTGCCGCGGGACCCCCAACGGCATTCACATGGATGCCGCATCCGGCCTGCTCTTCAGCCCTTCGCATTTTACCTGGATGGACACCAACCATCCGGCCGGAACACCGCGCGAGGGGTATCCCATTGAAATTCAAGCCCTGTGGCACGCGGCCCTCCGATTGCTGGCAGAAATCGACCCGGCGGCAAACCAACCCGACTGGGCGGCATTGGGCGATCAGGTGCAGACATCCGTCCGCGAATGGTTTTTTATGGAAAACCGGGGCTATCTGGGCGACGTGCTGTTGGGCCCGCCCGGGACCTCAGCCGCCGAGGCGCGGCGGGACGACGCTCTTCGGCCCAACCAGCTGTTCGCCCTGACGCTGGGACTGGTGTCCGAACCGAAAATCACCCGCGGCGTTCTGGAAGCCTGTGAAAAACTGCTGGTCCCCGGCGGCATTCGCAGCCTGGCGGACAACCCGGTATCACAGCCCCTTGAAATTCACCATCAGGGCCAGCGCCTGGGCGATCCGTACCACCCCTACCGGGGACGCTACGCCGGCGATGAAGACACTTCACGCAAACCCGCCTATCACAACGGCACCGCCTGGACCTGGGTGTTTCCGTCCTTTTGTGAAGCCTGGTTCCAGGTCTACGGCCCGGCCGGGCGGCCGGCGGCACTGGCCTGGCTGGGAAGTGCCGTCGCCGGCATGTCAGAGGGCTGTCTGGGGCAGATCAGCGAGATCATGGACGGCGATTGGCCCCATCGCCCCCGGGGCTGCGATGCCCAGGCCTGGTCGGTCAGCGAGGTCTTGCGCGTATGGCGGCAGTTGAACACCGCCGAAAAGAAATAAAAGTTTGCGAAAATTCACTCGAAGATTACTTTTCAGGTCCCGGGTTACGTCCACCGGCATGCCGTACCAAGGACGGGTGCCCAGATATTTCAGGCAACATTAAACGGAGGCCGCCGCATGCGCAACATTCAAACCTTCCAGGTTTTTCCTTTTATCCCCGAACCATTGGCGTTTCTGGAAACCCTGGTCCGCAACATCTGGTGGTGTTGGCAGCGGGATGCCGTGGAGCTGTTTAGGCGCATCGACCCGGGCCTGTGGAACGATTGCGGTGGCAACCCCATTCAGTTCTTTAGCCGCATCCCCCAGGAGCGTCTCGAAGAACTGGCCCGCGACAGCGGATTTCTGGCCCATATGGAGCGTATCCGCGAAGACTTCCACAATCAGGTCGTGCACCGGCCCGACCCCGAGCCGCCCTACACGGTCGAAGCCACCTTGGCCTACTTCTCGATGGAGTTCGGTCTGCACCAGAGCATTCCCCTCTACTCGGGTGGCCTGGGGATCCTGGCCGGCGATCATCTCAAGGCCGCTTCCGACCATAAACTGCCGCTGGTGGGTATCGGACTGTTCTACCGCCAGGGCTATTTTCACCAGTATCTGAACGACGAAGGCTGGCAGCAGGAGGCTAACCCTGAAAACGATATTTATATGATGCCGCTGGAAAGGGCCCGGGGGGCTTCGGGAGATGAAATCATGGTTGCGGTCGACGGTCCCGAAGGTCGTATTCATGCCATGGTATGGGAAATCCATGTGGGCTGCGTGCCGCTTTACCTGCTCGATACCAACGTCCGTGAAAACCCGCCCGAATTCCGTGATATCACCGCGCGGCTCTATTCGGGAGGCAGCCGGCGCCGGCTGGCCCAGGAACTGGTGCTGGGTATCGGGGGCATGCGGGCGCTGGAAGACCTCCAACGCGTGCCCTGGGTGGTTCACATGAACGAGGGACATTCGGCCTTTGCCAGTCTGGAGCGTCTGCGTAACATGGTGACCCACCAAGGTATCGAGCTCCAAACCGCTTTGGAAATCATACCGCGGACCACGGTGTTCACCACGCACACCCCGGTTGCCGCCGGGCATGATGATTTTCCGGTGGATATGTTAGATCCCTGTCTGAAACCCTTTGCCGATGGGCTGGGTGTGGATCTGAAAACGATCATCAACTGGGGCCAACCCAAAGGCAGCCCGCCAGAGACGCCGCTTTCCATGTTCATTTTAGGCAAGCGCATGTCCGCCTACTGCAATGGTGTCAGCGAACTGCACGGCGAGGTGGCGCGCCGCATGTGGCATCATCTCTGGCCCGGCATTGCCGAAGACGAAGTGCCCATCACCCATGTGACCAATGGGGTCCATATCGCCACCTGGACATCGGCGGAAAACACGCTGCTGTTCGAACGCTATATCGGGCCCGACTGGCACATGACCACCCGCCAATCGAATAGCAGTCAACGTCTGGATGAAATCTACGACGAGGAGCTTTGGCATGCCCACGAAATCAGCCGGGCCCGGCTCATTCGGGCCTGCCGGCGGCGGATGGCGGCCCAGTATGGTCAACGCAACGCCCCGGTCAGGGTGATGAAAGAAGTCCAGACCGTGCTGGACCAGGATGTCCTGACGATTGCCTTTGCGCGGCGCTTCGCCACCTACAAGCGCGCCGATCTTCTCCTGCAGGACCCCGAGCGCCTCGAGGCCCTGATCAACCACACCGAGCGACCGGTTCAGTTCATCTTCGCCGGCAAAGCCCACCCCCAGGACAACGAGGGCAAAGAACTCATCCAGCGGCTGGTGGCTTTCGGACGGCAGGCCAGCGTGCGGCATCGCTTCCTTTTTATCGAAGATTACGACATGCGTCTGGCCCGCCGACTGCTTCAAGGGGCCGATGTGTGGTTGAACACCCCCCGCCGCCCCTTCGAGGCCTGCGGCACCTCCGGGATGAAAGCCGCCGTCAACGGGGTTCTCAATCTCAGCGTTCTCGATGGATGGTGGTGTGAGGGCTACGATGAAAGCCGCGGCTGGCAAATCGGACGGGGGGAGGCTTTCGAAGATTACGAATACCAGGATCGTATCGAGGCCCAGGCGCTTTACAACGTCCTTGAAAACGAAGTCGTTCCCTGCTTCTACGACCGTGAAAGCGGTGGTATGCCTTTGCGCTGGCTGAAAATGATGAAAGCCTCCATGAAAATGGCCCTGCAGGGCTTCAGTGCCCAGCGCATGGTCAACGATTACAATCAGCTCTTTTATCGGGCGGCGGCGGAAAGCTACCACCGCCTGCTGGCCGACCAGGCGAGTGAGGCTCTACATTTGAGCCAGATGAGTGCGCGGCTGAGAAAATTATGGCCGGACGTGGTGATCGATTTTCCGGTGACCCAGTCGGAGGGGCCCCTGCGGGTGGGTGATTTACTTGAGATCACGGTGATGGTCAACCTGGGGGAAATCCAGCCGGCGGAAGTGGAGGTTGAACTGTGTTATGGTCATCCCCGGGCGGTCGATCGTCTCGATGTTACCTACCATCAGACAATGACCGTGGCCGAGACGTTCAGTGACGGCCGCTACCTCTATAGCTGCCAGCTGCCGTGCAATACCGCCGGTCGCTATGGATTTACCGCGCGGGTCTCACCCAAGGGCGACATCTGGACCCGCTACACACCGGGACTAATCTCATGGGCCTGAAACGCTCGGCCGGATGAACCGCGTCCGTCCGCTCG
>JASFTA010000029.1:0-8993 GCA_050114115.1 Desulfobacterales bacterium
TCCCGGCGTGCATTTCGGCGTTTTCCCCGAAGGCGGCTGTATCGACGCGGACATTCTCTGCGGCGGCTGATGGTGTCCCTGCGGCCCCGCCTCCCTTGACTGCCATGGTCGGGTAATTAATTTTGTACAAGGTACTTTAGGAAGCACCTGCATCGAATACCGTTCAAATGACAACATGCCGTTTCGAACCTGCCTTCGACGCTAGCCGTTCCTGCTCGCTTTACCATCTGCCCCGCGGCCCAACTGCTTTCGCGACCGATCCTTCCAATTGGCCTCATTACGCTGATCGCCATCCCGCCGGCATTCTGCCGTCCTGTGTCACGCCCGACCCGAGAAAGGAGGATTCCCATGCAAGTCAAAGTCAAACCGGTGGCCCAGATTGTCGAGGAGCAGGTTCGCAGCTGGCATTTCAGTCGTGCCGAACCCAAGCAGGCCGAAAAAACCCTTCCGCTGATAACGATTTCGCGTGAACCCGGAAGCGGCGGTCGGATTATCGGCGAGAAGCTGTCCAAACGGCTGGGGTTCGATCTTTTTCACCAGGAGGTGCTTCATGAAATGGCGCGCAGCGCCAAAGTGAGCGCCCAACTGCTTCAAACTTTGGATGAAAAGGGGCTATCCGTGCTGGACGAATGGATTGCCTCGCTTGTGGATACCCGCCATCTTTGGCCGGACCAGTATCTGAAACACCTCATGAAGGTGATCGGTACCATCGGCCGCCATGGACGCGCCATACTGATCGGCCGGGGCGCCAACTTCATCCTTCCGGCCGAGCGCCGCCTGAGCGTGCGGGTCATCGCCCCGCTGGAAATGCGCGCCCGGAAGGTGGCGGAGGCTTTCGGCCTTTCGATCGAGGATGCCCGCCGGCGGGTGGTCAAAACCGACTCGCAGCGCAAGGCATTCATCCGCAAGTACTTCTATGCCGACATTGCCGACCCCCTGAACTATGACCTATCCGTCAATACCGGCAGCATGTCCCTGGACGAGGCGGTGGACGTCGTCTGTTCGACGCTGGAGGTCTGCCGCATGCAATGCCAGATCGACGAGGGGGCCAAGGGAAAAGCGTCCGCTACGGCCTAGCTCCTGCTGACCCTCAAAAGGGGTGCGGCCACCCTCCGTATCGCCGTTTCAAAGCGCCTGGCCGTATCCCTTATCCATCGAAGGTCAACTCATCGGGCCACTCCCGCAAATGCCCGTCCGCGGTATCTTTGCGGCAGGCATCCACCACGCAACGCGCTTCGGCAAAATGCAGGTCGCGTCCCGGGTCGGTGTTGTTGAACAGTTTCCACAGGATCAGTGAATTATCCTCAAGATCGATGTCCGCGTCGTAGAGCAGAATCAGCTTGAAGGTGCTCAGGGCCTCGAGCGCCAACAGCCGGCGGGCATAGTCTTTTCCGGCGCGATCGCCGGGTTTTTCCACCGTGACCATCACGATGCGGCAGGCATTTTCCGGGAGGGGCAATTTCTCGTCCGGAAACAGCCGCAGGCCGACGACGCCGGGGACACGGGTCTGCACCTTCCGGGCGAGTTCGCCCGGCGGCAAAGTGCTTCTTGCTGCAGGGGCTTGCGTTTCGTTTCGCGGCGCTTCACCGGCTACCCGGGCGGTCAGGTCCACGCCGAGTTTACTGCCGTGGATCGGGGTCGGCGATGAATGGTCGAGTACATCCAGGACCCCCCGGGTAAGGGTCAGATCGGCGCTGACATCCAGCTGGGTCAGCAGCCGGGTGAGGACCTGGGTCGGGTCCTGGGGGTTCACGTCGCGGTCCACCACCACGATGACCTTGCAGAAGCTCATCTGGCCCTGGCCCCAGAGGCCGGACATGACCTGCTGGGCGTGCAGCGGATAGGCCTTGTCGATGGCCACCACGACGATGTTGTGAAAGACGCCCTCCCAGGGCAGCCAGTAGTCTTCGATTTCGGGAAAGGCCGTTTGCAGGAGAGGAAGAAAAAGGCGTTCGGTGGCCTTGGCCAGGTAGCAGTCCTCCATGGGGGGCCGCCCCACCAGGGTGGCGCAGTAAACCGGCGCGCGTCGGTGGGTGATGGCGGTGACGTGAAAGACCGGGTAGTCGTCCGCCAGCGAGTAGTAGCCGGTATGGTCCCCAAAAGGTCCCTCGCGCCGCAGTTCGTCGGGTTCCACATAGCCTTCCAGCACGAATTCGGCTTCGGCCGGCACCTCCATATCCACCGTGAGGCAGCGTGCCATGGTGACGGGGCGATTGCGGATAAACCCGGCCAACATCATTTCGTCCAGGTTGCGCGGCAGCGGGGCCGTGGCGGCATAAATCGTGGCGGGATCGGCCCCGATGGCCACGGCCACGGGCATGCGCCGGCCCGCCCGCCGATACTCGTTGTAGTAATGCGAGCCGTCCTTGTGGATGTGCCAGTGCATCCCGGTGGTGTTGCGGTCGAACACCTGAAGACGGTACATGCCGACGTTGCGGGCGCCGGTTGTGAGGCTGCGGGTGAACACCAGCGGGAGGGTCACGAACGGTCCGGCGTCCTTGGGCCAGCAGTGCAGCACCGGCAAGCGGCCCAGGTCCACATCCTCCCCCTGCAGAACGACTTCCTGGCATGGCGGGGTCTGGCCGCGAAAGCGCCGTGGGAAAAAGCGTGTCACCGAGAGGGCCGTGGGTAGCAGCCCCAGCATGTCGCGGAAACTGCCGGGGGGGGAGAGTTCCATCAGACCGCGCACGCGCTCGCCCAGCTGATCGATGTGGCGCACCCCGAGGGCCATGGCGATGCGCCGGGGGCTGCCGAAGAGATTGGTGGCGGCCGGAAAGGCCGAATCCGCCACTTTTTCAAAGAAAAGGGCCCGGCCGCCCGCAGGGCTTTTGGATTCGGCGTCCGTCAGACGGCTGATCTCCAGATGCGCCGAGACCGTCCGGCGAACCCGTTTCAATTCGCCGGACCGCTCTAAGGCGGCGATAAATTCTCCCAGGCTTTTATACCAAGCCGTCGGTCGGATCATTGGTCCCCCATTCGTTGAGCAGGTCATGCGGAAGGCCCAGGTGGTCCATCACGCGGGCCACCACGAAGTTGACCAGATCATCGATGGTCGCCGGCCGGTGATAAAAACCGGGGGCCGGCGGCAGGATGATGCCACCGGCCTTGGTGACACGCAGCATGTTTTCGAGATGCAGACGGCTCAGCGGCGTCTCCCGGGGAACGAGCACCAGCGGGCGACGTTCCTTGAGGCAGATGTCGGCCGCCCGGGTCAGCAGGTTGCCGGCCAGGCCGCAGGCCACCGCCGCCAGGGTCTTCATGGAGCAGGGCAAGACGACCATCCCGTCATGGCGGAAGGAGCCGCTGGCCGGGGCGGCGAAGAAATTGTTGGCGTCGTGCTCCACCAGCCGGGCGTGCGGATGTCGCTCGGCCCCGAAATGCTTTTCGAGAATCGCGGCGATCCGGCCTTCCTGATCCATCTCGTGGGATGCGACCTTGCCCCCGTCGCGCGTTACGATCAAATGGACTTCCAGCGGCTGACGAATCAGGGCCCGCAGCAGGTTCAGGGCGTAGACGATGCCGGACGCACCCGTGATGCCCACGATGATTCGATGTTTCATGGCTGACTCCATTTTAATTCGATAGCGATTCCGACCCCGAATGGTTTTTCAATCGGAGCGTTCTGTGGGCGAATGCTTCTGCCCCCTGCGGTTTGACCGATTGGCCCTATCGGTAAACCAGGATATCCGTCAGGATACCCACAAACAAAATAACCCCGATCAAGCTGTTGACATGGAAGAAAGCCAGCTGGATTTGGTGCAGGTCAGTCGGGCGCACCAGGCGATGCTCCACCACCAGCAGGCCGCCGATCAGGATGACCGCTGCAAGGTATACCGCGCCCATGTTGAAAACAAGGTGGATCAGGAAAAAAAAGACGAAAGCGCCCAGGTGCAGCAGGGCCGAAATGTGAAAGGCCACGATGGGGCCCCAGCGGGCCGGTATGGAGAAAAGTCCGGCCTGACGGTCGAACTCGGCGTCCTGACAGGCGTAGAGAATATCGAAGCCGGCAATATAGGTCAGCAGGGCCAGGCACAGGATCGCGACCGGCCAGTCGAAGCGGCCGGTCACGGCGATCCAGGCGCCCAGCGGGGCCAGGGCGATGGCCAGTCCTAGATACAGATGCGACAGGGCGGTGAAGCGTTTGGTGTAGGAATAGAGAAAAAGGACAACCAGAACCGGCGGCGCAAGCAACAGGCACAGACGGCTCAGCATGGCGGCCGCCAGCAGAAAGAGCCCGGCGGAAACCACGACGAAAACCACGGCCGCCCGAATGCTAAGGCGGCCGGAAGGGATTTCGCGGGCGGCCGTGCGGGGATTGTCGCGGTCGTAGCGGGCGTCGACGATGCGGTTGAAACCCATGGCCGCCGAACGGGCGCCCACCATGGCCACCAGAATCCAGAACAATTGAGGGATCGTCACCGGATGGGTCCGGTTGGCCAGGACCACGGCGGCCAGGGCGAACGGCAGGGCGAAAATCGTGTGGCTGAACTTGATCATGTGCCCGTAGACCTGGATCGTGTCGGCGAGGCCGCCGGAAGCCGCCCGGTGGACGTCCCGCTGTCCGGTGGTATGGCCTTTCCAGGCGCAAACCGTGCGCTCCAGATAGTTGAAGCCTTCGTATAGGAGCACGCCCAGAAGGCTCATGCCGATGATGCCCACGAACATCTGCGGGTAGTCGAAGCGTCCCCAGGTATCCATGATGAAATAACCCAGCCCCCTGGCGGTGGCAAAGGACTCCACGAAAAAGAGAACCGCAATACCGGTGCCCGTGCCGATCCGCAAAGCGGTAAAGCCGTGGGGCAGGGCGGCCGGCAGGATGACATGGCGCAGCAGGGCGCCGGTGTGCGGGCTCAAGGAGCGAAAGGAGTCCACATATTTGCGATCGAGGGCCTGTACCCCGTCACGGGTGGCCACCAGGATCTGGAAGCCGATGATCAGCGCGATCATGAAGACCTTGGCGGCGTCGCCCAGACCGAAGAGCACCAGGAAGATCGGTAGCAGAACGATTTTAGGAATCGGGTAAGTCAGAAATACGAAAGGCGAAAGATAGCGGTCGGCCTGGCGGTGGTAGCCCAGCAACACCCCGGCCGGAAAGGCCACCAGCCAAGCCAGGGCCATGGCGCATCCGACCCGGAAGGCGCTGGCGCTGAAATGGCGCCAGAAATCCGGGGTTTTGACCGCCTGCCCGAAGGCCATCAGGGCCGCCTCGGGGGCCGGCAGCATGTGGGAGGAAAGCGCGAGGGCGGCCACCTTCCAGAACGCCAGCAGCAGGCCGCCGGCGAACATGTAGCGCGCGATGACACCCATTTCAGGCCTCCATCACCCGGCGGATCTCGCGGATCCGGTCGAAGAAACAGTTTTTGAATCGCAGATCGGCGGTCCCGAAGCTGGGATTGTCGATCAGGGCCTTGATGCGTGTGGGGCGATCGGTCAGGACGGCGATTTGCCGCCCCAGGAAAACCGCTTCCTCCACACTGTGGGTCACAATGATGTAGCGCAGTCCCTTGCGCCGCCACATGTCCACCATGGTGTTCTGTAGATGCTCGCGCGTCAGGGCATCCAGGGAAGAAAAAGGTTCGTCCATCAGGATCAGATCCGGGTCGGTGGCCAGCGCGCGGGCGATGGCCACCCGCTGTTTCTGGCCGCCGCTGAGCTGGACCGGGTAACGCCGACCCAGACCCGCCAAACCGAGTTCGGCCAGCAGGTTTGTGGTAACGGCGTTGCGGCGGGCGGTATCGACGCCTTTCAGCTCCAGGCCTAAACCGATGTTCTGGGCCGCGGTCTTCCAGGGGAAGAGGCCGAAGTCCTGGAGAATGAAGGCGGTGTGACCCGGGCCGCTGCGGCCGCCGATGTTCACTTTTCCGGCCGAAGCCTCACTCAGGCCGGCCAGAATATAGAGCAGGGTGGTCTTCCCGCAGCCCGAAGGACCGATGACGGCCAGCGTCTCTCCGGCGGGCAGTCCGAACGACAGTCCATCCAGGACGGCACCGTCTTCCGGGTTGAAGGTTTTACTGAGCTGGTGGACGGCGATCATGGTGCGTGGGATCTCGTTAACGGCGCGCCGCTGGGGTTAAGGCTGGTCGGTCCAGACAACGCTGTCATAGACCAGACGGGTTTCGATCAGGCCGTTTTGTTGCAGCCAGTCCTGGACGGCCGCGACATCTTCTGGGGATGGCGGCTGCGGATCGGGGAAAACCGGCACCCGGAAGCGTTTTTGAACCGGCAGGGGAAAGCGCGTGCGTTCGACCAGCAGGGTTTTGTAGGCTTCGGGGTCGCGGTTGATGCGGTCCACGGCCTGGCGGTAGGCCGTCAGAAAACGGCTGGCCAGGGTCGCGTCGCCGGATATCCGGCCGGCATCAAGAGCCAGGATGGTTTCACTGGTATCCAGACGGCGGTCGTCAGCCACCACATGGGCGCCTTTGGATTCGGCCAGGGTCAGCAGGGGTTCGGGCAAGAGCGCGGCCGGGACCTGGTCGGCCAGCAGCATCTGAAGGCGGACGGGAATTTTCTTGATTTCCAGTTTGGCCACGTGATCGGGACCAAAACCCTCGGCGGCCATGATGCGGTCTAGGAGATATTCAATGATGGTGGCCCGCGAGATCGCCACCTGGCGCCCCTTGAGATCGGCGGGCGACATGGCGCCGCTGCCCGGTGCGGTCGCGATGCCGAACATGCGGTGCCGGGGGTGGGTGTGGAAAGCCGTGGTTACGATCTTGAGCTTTTGGCCCGATCGGATCAGCAGGATGGTGTTGAGTAGATCGCCGAAATAACCGTCCAGTTTGCCGGACTGGAGGGCGGCATCCCGCTCGAGGGCGCTCTGGAAGGGGGTCAGCTCTACCCGCAGGCCTTGTTCGGCGAAGAGATCTTCCGCTTGTCCCACCAAGAGCGGCAGCGTGTCCACCACCGGCAGGGTGCCGATGCGCAGGGTATCCGCGGCATTCCCCGGGCAGACGCTCACGATCAAGACGATGATCGCCCAGACCCAAAGCATCCCTCGAACTTGGTCGCTGTCCGTCGCCATCCCTGCGCCTCCCCGTTGTGCGTTCATGGTACCGCCCCCCGGGGCCTGCCCCGGAGTTCGTCGCTGGCCCCGGCAGGTTAGGGAAAGCTTCGACGCTTGTCAAGCCGCGGAGGCAAGGCTCGACAAGCGCAATGCGCGATCCGGGCGGCATCAGCGCTTCCCGAACAGACCGAACCGTTGCCAGCCTTGTTTGAGATAAGCAGCGTGGAGGCCCAGATGCCAGATGATTAGAACGATAAAAAGAATGGCGGCGCCTTCATGAATCCACCTGAAAAAGTGGCGCAAGGGATTCCCACCGCCGTGGGGCAGCAGCCAGTTGATCAGACCGCTCGCGGACAAAACGGCCAGTGCGCCGATTGATCCCATGTTGATGCGCCAACGCAAGCGTTGTTTGTCGGATGACATGGCAATGGCTCCCGGCTTTTAGGATTAGAAGTTAAACCGGCGGCGATAAGTCTCGAGGGTATGGGGGTGGTCTCGGGCATCAGCACCAGGCAATCAGTCGCCCCCGCACCTTCGGCCAGACGCACCGCGATGACCCGGCTGGCTGGCGGCCCGCATGCGCGGCCATCGGTGCGGGGCCGTTTTTTTGGAGAAAGGCGAGCACCCGCCGGTTGCGGCCGGCCCTCGTAACGCGGGGCCATCGTGGCGCGCCGGTCCCCGACGTTGTTGATCTCCCGCTGAACCCACGGGAGGATGCGCTCGGCCTCGGCGGCCAATCACCCTGCCTGCGCCGCCTTGCGCGTAACGTGGCACACCCCGGTGGGGGTGGCGATCGCGTGGGGGAAATACCGGCCTTTGAACCAGAAGGCCACGCTGACCAGGCCGATCAGCACCGGCACCGCCGCCTGGGGGCCGATCACGGCCGCGAAGGCCTGGCCCGCGTCGATCCCGCAAACGGCTATGGCTAAGGCCACGGCGATGGCCAGGAAAACCCAGAGGGTCAGGTAACGATCCCGAAACGACAACCGTTTGATCGGTGACATGGGCGTTCTCTTTTTGGGCGGCGAACGGCTGATTAAATCGAGGATTGCCAATTCGAACCATTCGGCACCCACTGCGTCAGTCGCGGCATGGTCTCGGTCGCCTCCAGGGGGTCAGCCCCAGAGCGCGTTGAAGAGATAGCCCACCACCAGGATGCCGGTGGCCACCACGGCGATAAAGGTGGCGATCAGGCGTGGTTTGAGCACCTTGCGCAGGATCACCATTTCGGGCAGCGAAAGGGCGATCACGGACATCATGAACGCCAGGGTCGACCCCAGGGCGGCGCCTTTGCCCAGCAGGGCCTCCACCACCGGAATGATGCCGGCCGCGTTGGAATACATGGGGACACCCAGCACAACCGCCAGGGGCACCGACCACCAGGTGCCGCTGCCCATGATTCGGGCCATGAAGGCCTCGGGTACATATCCGTGAATCAGGGCGCCCAGAGCGATGCCGATCAGGATATATTTCCAGACCCGGCCGATGATGTCGACCACCGCCTCCCAGCCGTAACGGATGCGATCCGGCCAGTTCATGCGGTGGTCGGGCGCGGCTCCGGTCACGGCGTTCATCTGCGTGACCCAGTCTTCGATATGGGCTTCCATCTTAAGCCGACCGATGGCCCATCCGGCGGCCACCGCGATGCTCAATCCGGTGGCGGCATAGAGGCTCGCGATTTCCCAGCCCACCAGGCCGTAGAGCAGTCCCAGGGCGATTTCGTTCACCATGGGCGCGGCGATCAGAAATGAAAACGTCACCCCCAGGGGAACCCCGGCCGTGACAAAGCCGATAAAGAGAGGGACGGCCGAGCAGGAGCAGAACGGGGTGACGATTCCCAGAAGGGCGGCCAGAACGTTGCCGACCAAAAGGCTTTTACCAGCCAGCAGCGCCCGCGTGCGCTCGGGTGAAAAAAAACTGCGGATCACGCCCACGCCGAAGACCACCAGCACCAGGAGCATCATGACCTTGGGGGTGTCGTAGAGGAAAA
>JASFTA010000030.1:0-8826 GCA_050114115.1 Desulfobacterales bacterium
TGCCGAATCCGTGGCCGCCATCGGCAAGGCCTATCAATCCGGACACGTACCGGTCGAGAAAATCGTTACCCTGATCGATAAAAGCGGTCGGGTCAAGGTGGTGACGGCCCGTTTGGGAACGCCGGTAAGTGCCATCTTGAAAGCCGCCGGCATTCAGACCGGAGACCGCGATCGGCTGATTCTGGGGGGCCCCATGACCGGTACCGCCCTCTACGACGAAAAACAGGTCGTACGTGCCGATACCGATGCACTCATGATTCAGGACGCGGCCGAGGTATCGCTGGTATCCGACTATTCCTGCATCAACTGCGGGGAATGTGTGCGCGCCTGCCCGACGCGGATCCAGGTCAACATGCTGGTGCGGTTCCTGGAAGCCGGGCAATATGAAGACGGGGCCGAACTCTACGATCTGTACTCCTGTGTCGACTGCGGCCTGTGCAGCTATGTCTGTGTGGCCCGCATCCCCATCTACCAATATATCAGCCTGGCCAAATACGAACTGGCACGGGTAAGCGTGGTCGCGGAGGCGCCTGATGAGCAGTAAAAAAATGTTTATCGTCTCACATGCTCCTTTCTGGCATAATGGGAGCAACATTCCGGAACGATGCTACGGCATGATCTGGGCGGCCATGCCGGCCGTGGCCTTGGGCATCGTCCAATATGGCCTGCCGGCCGCGGGCGTGGTTTTTCTGGCGGTGGGCACCGCCATCCTGGCGGAATGGCTGATGAACCGGATCACCAAACGCACGGTGACCATCACCGACGGCAACGCCGCCCTGTTGGGTCTCTTGTTCGCCATGCTGATACCGGCCACGATCCCCTGGTGGGTCGTCGTGGTGGGCACCCTGCTGACGGTGATCATCGGGCTGCACGTTTTCGGAGGGATGGGGGCCAATCCCTTCCACCCGGTGGCCGTGTCCATAATGATGCTGACCGTCTCCTGGCCGGCCTTCATGGATTTCAATGCGGCCCTGGTGAACTATGAATTAGGCTTTAACCCCGTCTTTCCGCTGAGTCTTTCCAAAAACCTGGGCACGGCGGCCGTGGCCGATTTTACGCCGCTCGATCTCCTTCTGGGACAGCAAACCGGCGGCATCGGCAGCACCTTTGGTCTCGGACTGATTGGCGGCGGGCTCTATCTGATGGCCAAGCGCTACATCCGCTGGGAGATCAGCCTGTCTTTCCTGGCCGGTATTTATTTGACCGCCCTGGCCTTCCATATGGCCGCGCCGGCGCAATATGCCGGCCCGCTGTTCCACTTGCTGACCGGCTACACCCTGGTCGGCGCCTTTTTTCTCCTGCCGGAAAGCGCCAGTTCACCGGTCAATCCGATCCCCATGCTGATCTACGGGGCCGGGGCCGGGTTCCTGGCCATGCTGATCCGCAATATCGGCAGCTATCACGATGGTGTTCTGCTGGCCGTCCTGCTGATGAATCTCGTCAATCCACTGTTGGACAAGATCAGACCGAAAGCACTGGGAAAGGTGGCTTAACATGGGTGAGATGATCAAAATGGTCGTCGTGCTAACGTTCTTAAGCTCGCTCTCGGGCGGTGTGCTGGCCTATGTCAAGGAGAACACCCAGGAGCGTATCGAAATGCAGGTCCTGCAGCTGGTCAAGGGGCCGGCCATCAAGGCCATCTTCAAAGACGCCTCCAACGATCCGGTGGCCGACCGTTTCAGCATCGATGATGAGGGCCTGCAACACGAAATCTTCGTGGCCAAAATCGACGGCAAACCAATGATCGCCCTCGAGACCTCAGGCAAAGGCTACGGCGGTGATGTCGGCCTGGTGGTCGGCATCGACACCACCACAGACCAAATCTACGGGGTTGGCGTCACCACCCATAGTGAAACCGCTGGCCTCGGCTCCAAAGCCAAGGACGATCCCAAATTCGCGGCCCAATTTGCCGGCGTCGACACCAAGGGACCGATTAAGGTCGGCGATCCGATCAATGCCTTGAGCGGCGCCACGATAACATCCAATGCGGTCTGTTCGGCGGCCACTGACGCCGGTGCAATTTACGCTCGTCTGAAACCCCAAATCGAAGAACAACTGCAAGCGTTCAAATAACGAGGGAGATCCCCATGGCGAAATCGATTACACATGAATTTGTAAAGGGTCTATGGGAAGAAGTGCCCCCCTTCCGTTTGGTCTTGGGGCTTTGCCCGACGCTGGGGGTGACGACCAAGATGCAGTTCGGCATCGGCATGGGCCTGGCCACGACCTTCGTTCTGGTTTGCGCCAATATTCTCGTCTCTATGCTGCGGAAAGTCGTACCGGCCAAGGTCCGCATCGCCTGCTTCATCATCATCATTGCCACCTTTGTCACCCTGGTGGAACTGCTGATGCAGGCCTTTGCCTACCCCTTATTTTTGCAACTGGGCATTTTCATCCCGTTGATCGTGGTGAACTGTATCGTCCTGGGGCGCGCTGAAGCCTTTGCCTCTAAAAACGGGCTGATCCATTCCATTGCCGACGGTCTCGGCATCGGCATCGGCTTTACGATGTCGCTGGCGGCCCTCGGCGCCCTGCGCGAAATTTTAGGGGCCGGCACGATTACGCTTTGGGAAGGCATCGAGCTTGTCAATCTTGCCAATATCTTTCCGGGTTTTCAACCCTTCCAGTTCGTGGTCCAGGCCCCTGGGGCCTTTCTCTGCCTGGGCATCATGCTGTGCTTCATGAACATGGTGGGCAACAGATAGGAGATTCCCATGGGCGACTATATTGTCCTCATCGTCAGCTGCATCTTCGTCAACAATATTCTTTTAGCCCAGTTTCTTGGCCAATGCCCCTTTTTCGGCACCTCCAAAAAGATGGAGACCGCCGTGGGAATGGCCATGGCGGTCATCTTCGTCCTGGTCATGGCCGCCACGATCACCTGGGTCATCTATAGGTTCCTCCTGGTGCCGCTTGAGTTGACCTTCCTGCGGACCATCGCCTTCATCCTGGTGATTGCCTCGCTGGTGCAGTTCGTGGAGATGTTCCTCAAAAAGAGCATCCCCGCCCTTTATGCCGGGCTGGGCATCTTCCTGCCGCTGATCACGACCAACTGTGCGGTATTTGGCGCCTGCGTCCTGAATATCGACAAAGAATTTGGCTTCTTCCAGTCCCTTGTGGCTTCCTTCAGTTATGCTGTGGGATTCGGCCTGGCGCTGATCCTGTTTGCGGGTGTACGCGAACGGATCCTTTTGGCCCGGGTGCCGGGGCCGCTGCAGGACACCTCCATCGCCCTGGTGACGGCCGGCATCGTTTCCCTGTCGTTCTATGCCTTCCAGGGCATGGTCTAGCAACTGTCGTACGATGAGGTCTTGAATCCACCGCCTGCTGCTTTACCCTATCAGTCGGTGGTAATGTAAAATGATGCGAAACGATCCGTCTTTCAACGCCCCGCCGTATTTCCCTTCCTTTGCTGTCCTGATGTTAAAGCCTTGTATTCACTTGGAAAACGCCCAAGGAGGTAGACCGTGGCTGACCCTGTAATGATATCGATCATGGCCCTGATGGGCATCGGCGCCACCTGTGGTACCGTGTTGAGCCTGGCATCCAAGATCTTCTATGTCTGGGAAGATCCCCGCATTGCCGAGGTGGAATATGTCTTGGCCGGCGCCAATTGCGGCGGATGCGGGTACGCGGGATGCTCGGCGGCCGCCGTTGGCGTGGTGGCCGGAAAGGCCCCGCCCAGCGTCTGTGTCGTCGCCGGCCCCGAGACCACCATTCAGGTGGCCGAGGTCATGGGGGTCGATCCGGGCAGTGCCGAACCGCGCATTTCCGCCAACGAGTGTGAGGGCGGCTTCCGCGCCGATGATAAATTCCTTTATGACGGCGTCAAATCCTGTGCGGCCCTGGCCGCCATGTACGGCGGGCAGCGGGTCTGCACCATCGGCTGTATCGGCAACGGGGACTGTATTATCTCCTGCCAGTTCGACGCCATCCATATGGGACCCAAAGGTTTCCCGGTTGTCGACGAGATCAAGTGCGTGGGCTGCGGCGCCTGTGAAAAGGCCTGCCCCAAGGGCATCATCCACGTGCGCACCATGTCCGAGCGTCTCCTGCACTTCAACCAGTCCGACGACGCCCTGGCGCCCTGCCAGCAGACCTGCCCGGCCGAAATCGATATCCAGCGTTATATCGCCCAGATTCGCGAGGGCGATTACGAGGGGGCCGTCCACACCATCCGGGAACGCAACCCGCTGCTGCTGTCCTGCGGGCGCGTCTGTCCCCACCCTTGTGAAGACAAATGCCGGCGGGGCATCGAAGACGAACCCGTTTCGATCAATCAGCTCAAACGCTTCGTGGCCGACTACGAAATGAACTCGGGCAAGCGCCTGCCGATTGCCTGCGCCCCTGACACCGGCAAAAAAGTGGCCATCATCGGCGGCGGGCCGGCCGGGGTCAGTTGCGCTTATTTCCTAAGGCGGTTGGGCCACCATCCTACCATTTACGAGGCCATGTCCAAACTGGGTGGCATCACCCGCTACGGCATCCCGGAATACCGCCTGCCCGACGAAGTGCTCGACTGGGAGATGGAAGGCATCCTCAACCTGGGCATCGATGTCCATTACAATACCCAGCTGGGCGAGGATTTTACCATCCAGAGCCTGCACGACGAAGGCTATGAGGCCATCTTCATGGGGATCGGCGCCTGGAAGGATTACACCCTGGGCATCGAGGGCGAAGATCTCAACGGCGTCACCCAGGGAATCAAATTTCTATCCACCGTGGCCAATCACCCGGAGAAAAAGATCCCGGTGGGCAAGCGTGCGGCCGTGGTGGGGGGCGGCAACTCGGCCATCGACTGCGTACGCACCCTGCTGCGCCTGGGCTGCGAAGAGGTCTACATCGTTTACCGCCGCACGCGCAAAGAGATGCCGGCCAACGAAGTGGAGATCGTGGCCTCCGAGCACGAGGGTATAAAATTCCAGTTTCTGGCCGCACCGACCCGGGTGCTCGACGATGGCCAGGGCAATGTAAAGGGCCTAGAGTACCTGCAGATGGAACTGGGCGAGCCCGATGCCAGCGGACGCCGCCGACCGGTGCCCATCGAGGGCTCCGAAACCGTACTGGATGTGGACATGGTCATCTCGGCCATCAGCCAGCAGCCTGAAATCGGGTTCATGGAGAAGGAGCCGGAGCGCGACAAGATCGAACTCACCCGCTGGCACACCTTCGACAACGACCCGGAAACCCTGCAGTGCAGCCTGCCCTACCTGTTCACCGGCGGCGACGTGGCCACCGGTCCCTCCCTGGTGGTGGACGCCATCGGCGCCGGACGCCGGGCGGCCCGCTCGATCCACCAGTACATCAGCGGGGAAGAGGTCCAGGGCAGCCCCAGGAGTCTGCTCAAAAGCCACATTCCCGAATCCCTGTTCAAAACCGTGCCCGGCGTGGTGGCGTCCAAACGCACCCCCATGCCGGAGTTGGCGGTAGCCGAACGCATCGACTCCATGGTCGAGGTGGACCTGGTGATCAGCGAGGCCGATGCCAAACACGAATCCAACCGCTGTCTCAAATGCTGCCGCATCTGTTACGATCAGGACGATTGCGCCGCTTGATGGGGCTGGCGTCCGGCTAGACGCATAGGCAAGCTTGCCAATACAAGCGGGCGTCATGTGGGAAACCGCATGACGCCCGCTTTTTTTTACTCCGACGACCGGGGGACAAAACGAAGACAGCTCAATGAACTTCTTCGGACGGCTGCGTCGCGAGCAGTGCCAGAATGTGCCGCATATCTTCGGGAAGAGCGGCCTCGAAGCGCATTTCCTGTTTATTGACAGGGTGTCGAAATGACAGGCGCCAGGCATGGAGCATCTGCCGCCCCGCCGCTGTTAGGGCCTGGCGCACCTCGGTCGGCAAGATCGTATCGCCACGATGCCGCCCCCCGTAGACGGGATCGCCCAATATGGAATGCTGCATGGCGGCACAATGCACCCGGGCCTGATGGGTGCGTCCGGTTTTCAGTTCCAGGGACAGCAGGGCGGCGCCCTCAAACTGCTGGCGCAGCGACCAGTGCGTCTCTGCCGGCCGACCGTGGCGCGTGATGATCGACATTTTTTTGCGGTCGGTGGGATGGCGGCCGATGGGCAGATCAATTTCGCCGTGCTTCGCGTTCATCCGCCCCCGAACAAGGGCCAGATAATGCTTGCGCACCAGGCGCTGCTTGAACTGGTGTGCCAACGATTCATGAACCCGGCGTTCTTTGGCCACCACCATGACGCCGGAGGTGTCTTTATCCAGGCGATGGACGATTCCCGGTCGATGTGGATCCTCGCCTTGCGCCAGCTCCGGGCAATGGGCCAGCAATGCGTTGACCAGTGTTCCGGAAGGGTGACCGGGCGCCGGATGCACCACGAGACCGGCCGGTTTATCCAAAACGATCAGGAAAGCGTCTTCATGGAGAATATCGAGGGGGATCGCTTCGGGAGCATACCGGACCGGCGCGGGATCGGAAGGTCGGCGGCCGGTGATGATATCGCCGAGACCGAGGCGGTAGGAAGGCTTGCGGCGCTGCTGGTTGACGACCAGGACACCGCTGCGAATCAGTTGCGCCAGGTAAGAACGGGAGCAATCGGGGAGCAGTGCGGTCAGGACCCGATCCAGGCGCTGCCCACAGTGTTCGATATCGATCTGGAAATGGAGATCATCGGAAGGCGTCGCCATGGGGGATTTTAAAATCAGGCACTTTTTTCTTTGAACAGGCCCTCGATTTCTTTGAGGATACTTTTTTCGTCCGTCTTTTTGGCGGTGGAAAGCTCTTTGACGAGAAGCGCCTGGGCGGTGTCGTAAAGTTTGCGTTCCCCGAAAGATAAGTCTTTATTCAGTTTGAGCAGGAAGAGATCGCGAAAGACCTCGGCCACATCGTACAGGCTGCCGGTCTTGATTTTGTCCATATATTCGCGATAACGGCGGTTCCAGGTCTGGTTGTCGCTCGATGAAGCGTCGCGATTCTTGATCACCTCATAAATCTTGGGAACGTCCTCCATGTCGATAATGTCACGCAACCCGACGGAAGCGACATTCCAGGTGGGGATCATGATGACCATACCGTTTTCGAGCACCTTCATGATATAGAAGTCGTGCTTTTCGCCATTGACCACGCGGGTCTCGATCGCGGTAATCTCCCCCACCCCATGGGCGGGATAAACCGCCAGATCGCCGACGTTGAATTTCTTCTCGGTTTCCTGGCCGGCGCTTTCTTCTTTACTTTTTTTATCCGTCATAGACCCGTACCGTTTTAGGCGCTAAATGTGAATTTTCCCAATTTAATTAGACGGATAATATCATATCCCGCCAATACAATCAATTAAAAAAGGATTGGCGCGCTTGGGCGCCAATCCTTTTATATGGCCTTAGCTGATTTAACGTTCGGGACTACATCAGGAACGGTACCATCAGCAACGCAACCACGTTGAGGATCTTGATCATCGGGTTGACGGCCGGGCCGGCGGTATCCTTGTAGGGGTCGCCGACGGTGTCACCGGTAACGGCGGCTTTATGGGCATCGCTGCCCTTGCCGCCCAGGTGACCGTCTTCGATGTATTTCTTGGCATTATCCCAGGCCGCGCCACCGGTCGTCATGGAAAGGGCCACGAAGACACCGGTAACGATGGAGCCGATGAGCAGGCCGCCCAGGGCGATTTTGCCCAGGAAGAAACCCACCAGCAGCGGCGCCACGACCGGCAGCAGGGCCGGCACCAGCATCTCTTTCAGGGCGAACTTGGTGACGATGTCCACACAGGCACCGTAATCCGGTTTGGCGGTGCCTTCCATGATACCCGGAATTTCGCGGAACTGACGGCGAACTTCGTCCACCACGGCGCCGCCGGCGTTACCGACCGCCTTCATCGCGATGGAGGCGAACAGGTAGGGCAGGAGCCCACCGATGAACAGGCCGATGATGACGCTGACGTCGGAGAGATCAAAACGCATGGCTTCCTTGCCACCGCCCTTGATCTGGAATTCCATGACATAGGCAGCGAAAAGCACCAGGGCAGCCAGGCCGGCGGAGCCGATGGCGTAGCCCTTGGTGACGGCCTTGGTGGTATTGCCGACCGCATCCAGGGGATCGGTCACGGCGCGGACGCTTTCGTCCATCTCCGCCATTTCGGCAATGCCGCCGGCGTTGTCGGTGATGGGGCCGTAGGCATCGATGGCGATGACCATACCGGTCATGGAAAGCATCGACATGGCGGCCATGGCGATGCCGTAGAGGCCGGCAAAGTTGTGGGCCAGCAGGATGGCCAGACAGATGGCCAGGACCGGCGCGGCCGTGGCCTGCATGGAGACGGCCAGACCAGAGATGATGTTGGTGCCGTGGCCGGTGGTGGAGGCTTCGGCAATGGCCTTAACCGGTCCGTAAAGGCCGGTGTAATATTCGGTGATGATGACGATCACGACGGTCAGCACCAGGCCGATCAGAGCGCAGTAGAAAATATTCATGGCGGGAATGTCAGGAATGGTCCCCATCAGCTTCATCGTGGCGAAGTAGAAGGCGACCGCGGCCAGGATGGCGGAGCCGAACATGCCTTTGTAGAGCGCGCCCATGATGTAGCCACCGGAGCCCAGGCGGACGAAGAAAACGGCGATCATGGAAGCGATGATCGAGATGGCGCCCAGTACCAGCGGGAACTCCGTAGCGATCGCGGTTTGGGGGAACAGCAGGTGGCCGATCAGCATGGCGGCCACGGCGGTTACCGCATAGGTCTCGAACAGGTCGGCGGCCATACCGGCGCAGTCGCCCACGTTGTCGCCCACATTGTCGGCGATGGTGGCCGGGTTGCGCGGATCGTCTTCAGGGATGCCGGCTTCGACCTTGCCCACCAGGTC
>JASFTA010000031.1:0-8753 GCA_050114115.1 Desulfobacterales bacterium
GACCTGGTGCTGGTGCTTTTCGATCCCCATAAGGCCGGAACGGTGCGCGAAACCCACACCAGTCTGCGCGACACCCTGCCGGCCAAGACCTTTGAAGATCGTGTGCTCTTCGTGCTCAACCGCATCGACGAGTGCGCTTCTTTGATCGATCTCCTGCAGGTCTATGGCACCCTGTGCTGGAACCTGTCCCAGATGACGGGCCGCAAGGACATACCACCGATTCGGTTGACCTATTCACCGCACGTCATGCAGAAAGCCGCCGGGGAATTGAATACCGACCAGCGCTACCTGCGCTATCTGGACAACCAACGCATGGAGGTCAAGGAAGCCGTGTTGCAGGCCCCGCGTTTTCGCCTCGACAACCTGGCGACCTTCGTCGAAACCCACGGGGAACGCCTGTCCCACATGCTGGAGGCCCTGGTGAGCTACTGCAAGCGTAAGCGTCGGTTTTTCTGGCGCCATCTGCTGATCAGCCTGACCCTCAGCGTCATTTTAGGGGGCGGGGCCGTGGTCGGGGCGATCACCGCCGGTCTGATCGGGCCGGACCCCTATCTGATGGCCGCGGTCGGCGGGGGCAGTGCGGTCCTGCTTTTCGTACTCTGGCTGACCACCGGCATGCGCTGGCTGCGCAGCCGCTTCCATCGTGACCAGATGCGCCACCTGGATCGGCTAACCCCCCTGCGCAACCAAACACGACGTGACAGCTGGCAATCCATCCGGGACCTGGTTTACCTGACCCTGAAACGGACCGCCGGGAAGATTGCGCGCAAGGAGGTCAAGTCGGAATACGAGGCCGTTCACCGCATCTACACCGAAGGTTCCAAGGATATCCGTGAAGCCCTGAACGAGCTGGCGACACTCGAAGCCGGCGAAGCCCCGGCCTGGTCGAGGGCGGAACCGTCGGCATCACCGCGCGATTTCCCTTATCAGGAGTTGGCCCGCCAAGATTAGCTGCGCCTATCCAGAAAGGGCATCTTTGGGCCCAGGCCGGCGTTCTCGCTTTTTCGAAATCCTCGACGTCGCCGGGCTACGTCTGCGGTTTCAAAATCGCTGCGGCCTTGCCCTGATCCAAAATCTACCAATTCTGGATAGGCGCTATCGCTTATCGGTCACAAAATGGTTTTTTTGGCCCTGCGCCGCGTTCTCCGCGGGTTTAGCGGCTGCGGCCTACCGGCGTGCGCTTCACCGCAAACCCTTTTTTTCATAATCGTGCATGGGGATGGCCCCTTATTTGCCGTCACTGATTTGCCCCCCACTGGTGCATCCGCGACCGTGGATCGCCGTTACGACTGATTGGATATTCCAAGTAGCTGGCATCAGCGACTATGGTTGGAAACGTCAGAAGGTGGCAGCGGCCTCAAGGACGGCTATCGGGTCGATCGGGTTGGGTATTGGAGGTCTGGGCTGCGGCCGCCATCTGGAGCCCGACGATGGTTTTGGCGTCGCGGATTTGATGGCTGGCAATCATCGCCAGGGCGGTTTCGAGGGCCACCTCCCGGACTTCGAGCAGTTCGTCGGCATCGAGCTGCTGGCCGCCCGGGGCCAATTGCCGTGCAAGAAAAAGGTGAATGACTTCATCGGAATAACCCGGCAGAGGGGTGATTTCACCCAGAGCGGTCCACTTCCGAGCCGAAACCCCGGCTTCCTCTTCAAGTTCCCGCCGGGCGCAGACCAGCGGCGCTTCACCCGGGTTCATCGTTCCCGCTGGGATTTCCCAGATATCGCCGCCCACGGCATAGCGAAACTGGCGGATCAGGATTACGCCGCCCTGATCGGTTAACGCGACGATGGCGGCGGCGCCGGGATGGCGAATAATCTCCATATCCACCGTGACCCCATTTTCAAGGGTCACGTTGTCGACCGCCAAATCGAAGACACGGCCGCGGTGTACTGTGCGGGTGCGGTTGCGTTGCGCGCGCATGGGTCGGTATCTCCTTTCAGTGCTGGGCAAGGGCGGGCTTCGCCGGGGTAATCCCCCAAGTGGGTAAAAACAATTCTTGGCCTGGATGCCAACCTGATATACCTTTGTGCGGGGCTGTTTGTAAATCCAGCATCGGCCGGCAGGGCGGCACACGAGACGATCGCGCGCACGCCTCTGCAGTGCGACCCGTTTTTCCGCCGACATGCCTGAAACCCCCATCGCAGTCGTCGCCGGCGGCCTGCGAATCAATCTGCCGAAGGGAGACGAATGATGAACCTCGAAGACGCCATCGGTCAGGCCATCGCCTACGAAACCCGCATCCGGGATCTCTATCGCGAGGCCGCCGAACAAACCACCGATGCCAAAGGGCAGAAAGTCTTCCAGACCCTGGCTGACGACGAACAGCACCACCTCGATTATCTCGAGCACAAACGCCGCCAGTGGCGTGAGGAAGGGGCCCTCACGGTTGAGCCCCTGACCTCGCTGGTGCCGCCCCCGGAGATAACGCCCTCGGAGGTGGAAGGCCTCGCCGCCCAGATGGACCGCCCCGACCGGGGCGATGAAAAACGGATGCTCAGCAAGGCCTTGCAGGTCGAGGTGGAAACCAGCGCGTTCTACCGGCGCATGGTGGCGGAGATGGAAGGCGCGGCCCGTGACATGTTCGCGCGTTTCCTGGAGATCGAAGACGGTCATATCGTTGCGGTCCAGGCCGAACTCGACTATATCAGCCAGACTGGTTTCTGGTTCGACTTTCAGGAATTCGACATGGAGTACTAAGGGCGACCCGCACCCGCCGCCGACGGCCAGAGACCGCCATATCGCCGCCGATCAAAGATTCTTTTTCAGCGTGTCGATCGTCCGCCCGGGCTGTTCGACCCAGGACGCTGCCGGCTATAGTACGCCCATGCAGCCCGGGTGCCGGCACGCGTCATTGCACCGCTTTCAGTCTTGACATCAACTCCCCTTTTCTATACACGATCTCTTTTGATTAAAATTCGATCACGCCGTGGCACTTCGTGCTTGCTCATCGGGTGCCGGCGGCGTCAGGAGAATCCATGGCGGCTACCACAACCCGACAAGCGGGCCGCGGCACCTTCGCACACGGTGTGCACCCGCCCGAACACAAACACTTTTCCGAAGATCTGCCCATCGAGGTCGTCCCGTCGCCAGCCAAGGTGCAACTGCCCCTGCTACAGCACGTGGGGGCGCCCAGCGTACCGGTGGTCAAGGCCAAAGATGTGGTGGCCATGGGGGACATGATCAGCAAGGGCGGGGGGTTCGTATCGGCGCCCCTGCATGCCCCGATCGCCGGCAAAGTACTCAAAACGGCGGCGGCCACCTTGCCCAACGCCCGTCACGTGCAGGTCGTGCCCATCAAAGCCAATGGTGAACAGCTCGAAGGACAGGCGCTTTTCGACGATGTCCTGGGCGGCGAATGGTCCTATGAAGGCATCGACCAGCGCGACCCCCGGGAAATCACCGATGCCATTGCCGCCGCCGGCATTGTCGGGCTGGGCGGGGCCGCCTTCCCGACCCATGTCAAATACACGCCCAACGACGAGAAACCCATCGATACCGTGCTGATCAACGGTTGCGAATGCGAGCCGTTTCTGACACCCGACTACCGCGTCATGCTTGAGGCCCCCCGGGCCGTGGTGGCCGGATCGCTGCTGGTGGGCCGGGCGGCCGGAGCCCGCACGATCATCATCGGGATCGAGAACAACAAGCCGCAGGCAATCGAAGCCCTGCGGAAAGCCGCCGCCGGAACCGGCATTCAAATCGCGGTGCTCAAAACCAAATATCCCCAGGGCAGCGAAAAACAGCTCATTACGGCGGTACTCAAACGGGAGACACCCATGGGCGGACTGCCCCTGGACATCGGTGTGGCGGTCAGCAATGTGGGCACCGCGGCGGCCATCGCGCGCGCCGTGCTGCGCGGCAAACCCCTGACCCACCGGGTGGTGAGCGTAACCGGCGCCGGTATCCGGCAACCCAAGAACCTGCTGGTGCCGATCGGTATCAGCTACCGGGAATTGATCGATTTTTGCGGCGGACTTAAAGCCGAGGCGGCCCGGGTCGTTTCCGGCGGCCCCATGATGGGTTTTGCCTTCGCCAACCTGGATGCCCCGATTACCAAGGGGGCCAGTGGCGTGACCGTGCTGACCGAAGCCGATGTCCGCAAGGCCGGAGAAACGGCCTGCATCCGCTGTGGGCGCTGTGTCGATGCCTGCCCCATGGGCCTGGTGCCCACCAAGATCGCCCTGGCTGCCCGCGCCAAGGATGTCGATCTGGCGCAGCGCTATCACATCATGGGCTGTTTCGAATGCGGCTGCTGCACTTTCACCTGTCCGGCCAGCATACCGCTGGTGCAGTTGATCCGCACCGGCAAGGCCCAGGTCATCGCCAGCCAGCGTAAGTAAACCGCAGGATGGCCCCATTATTGGGCACCGCATCCTGAAAAATGAATCGCAACGTATTTTACGGAAAGACATGACGGAAAACATCTTAAGCAAACCACCGGAAACCGAAAGCGCGGCGCCCGTCATCCACGTTTCGCCTTCGCCGCATCTGGCCGATCAGGCCCTAACGACCCAGCGCATCATGCTGGACGTGGTCATCGGCCTCGTGCCGGTCATTGCCATGGCGCTCTACATGTTCCGCCTTTACGCGGTCAAGCAGCTCGCGATCTGCGTGATCAGCTGTCTGGCGGCCGAGGCCCTGTTTGCCCGGATGCGCGGGCGCGCCGTGCCGCTCAAGGACTGCAGCGCTCTGGTGACCGGCATCATTTTGGCCCTTTCGCTTCCCGGCCCGGCGCCCTGGTATGTGGGCGTCATCGCCTCGTTTGTGGCTATCGGGATCGGCAAGGCCATCTTCGGCGGCATTGGCATGAACATTTTCAACCCGGCCATGGTGGGCCGTGCCTTTGTAATGATCGCCTTTGCCAGCGCCTTGGCGGCCTCCGGTTACCAGGACGTCAACAGCAGCATCGATGCCGTCACCCAGGCGACACCGCTGGACACATTTAAACAAACGGGTGTGGTGACCCCCCTGGCAGCCCTGTTTTTAGGCCTCACCAATGGATCGCTCGGTGAAACCAGTGCCCTGGCTTGCTTGATCGGCGGCATCTATCTTTGTATTCGGCGATCGGCTTCGTGGGAAATCCCGGCCGGGGTCATTGCGGCGGCCCTGGTCCTGGGCGGTATCGCCAATCTGTTGGACATGGATTCGGGCTGGACCGTGCTGCATCATCTTTGCGGCGGCTCCCTGCTCTTCGGCGCCTTTTTTATCGCCACCGACCCCTGTTCGAGCCCCTTGACCCCCAAAGGCAAATTCATTTTCGGGCTAGGCGTAGGGGGCTTTATTATGTTGCTTAGGATTTTCAGCGGTTATCCCGCCGGCGTCATGTTTGCCGTTTTGCTGATGAACTGCCTGACCCCGCTGATCAATCGCTGGACCATTCCGCGGCCGCTGGGGGCCACATGAGCCTGGGGCGATGAGGACCGCAAAAGCCTGCGCGGGAAGAGCGGTATGACCGACGACCGATTTCAAGACAAGGAGCGACGACAAGCGGCATGACAGCACAAGGCAAAACCAATTTTTTCTCCCAGGCCTGGCTGGTGCTGGTGCTGGCGATCTGCTTCGGTGGGCTTCTGGCCGGCATGCAGATCGCGCTGGGGCCCACCATCGAAGCCAACAAGATCAACGAAACCCTGGAGCGGGTGCCGGAGCTCGTCTTCGGCGCCGCCCATGCCAAAGAATTGTCGGAAACCGGGATGGAGATCAAGCCGCTGTCGATCGGTGTTGATAAAGCCGGCAAGACTGTGCGCTACAACGTTTACGAGACCAAATCGGACGGACGACTGGCGGGCTGGGTCACCAAAAGCGCGGGGCAGGGCTATGCCGACAAAATCGAGATTCTGATCGGTTTCGACCCCCAGGTGGAAAAGATCACCGGCCTGTTCGTGCTCGATCAGAAGGAAACCCCCGGGCTGGGCAACAAGATCCTGGAGGCCGCCTGGCGCGGTCAGTTCCTGGACAAGTCCACGGCCAAGCCCCTGGCCCCGGTCAAGGGCCAGGCCAAGGCGGGCCATGAAATCGACGCGATCACCGGTGCGACCATTTCCTCCAAGGCGGTGACGGACATTATCAACACGGCGGTGGCCGACCTGCGCCAGCCGCTGACGAACAAGGCCCAAGGACAATAACCATGGCTGACCAACCCACGGCAACCGAACGCTTCATTCAGGGAATCCTGCCCGAGAACCCGGTGCTCCGGCAACTGCTGGGGCTTTGCCCTGCGCTGGCGGTGACGGCCAACATGAAGTCGGCGCTCACCATGACGGGGGCGGTGCTCTTCGTGCTCTTCTGCGCCAATGTGATCACCAGCCTGATCCGCAACCTGCTCAAGCCGCACCTGCGCATCGTGGTTTTCACCCTGACGATCGCCACTTTCGTGACCATCGCCGACCGTTTTCTGGCCGCCTACCTCTACCAGATGAGCAAGACCCTGGGGCCCTACATCCCCCTGATCATCGTCAACTGCATCATCATCTGCCGCTGTGAAGTATGCGCCTCCAAACAGTCCGTCGTCGTGGCCGGGGCCGACGCCATCGGACAATCCATCGGGTTCGGCCTGGCCATTTCGGCCATCGCGGCCGTGCGCGAAATTCTGGGCACCGGAAACTTCTTCGACATCCCGGTCCTGCCGGCGGCCTGGCCGGACTGGGTCGTCATGGTGCTGCCGCCGGGCGCCTTTCTGACCTTCGGTCTGCTGATCGGTGTAGTCAACTGGTATGAAACGGTGCGTGCTTCACGGCCGGCCCCCGAAGTCCTCGAACCGGCCCAAAGCGAGGGAGTGTGACATGAGCTATCTGATCGATATCATCCTGATTGCCCTCGGGGCCGCCCTGATCAACAATTTCGTCCTGCACTATTTCGTGGGGATCTGCCCCTTCGTGGGGGTTTCACGCCGCATCGACATGGCTTTCGGCATGGGCTGCGCGGTGACCTTCGTGATCACCATCGCGGCTTTCATCAGCTGGGCCATCACGACCTTCGTGCTGGTGCCCGGGGCGCCCCTGTCGCGCTGGATCGCCGGGTTTTTTGTCCCGGCCGAGACGGCTGCGGGCATCGATCTGACGATCTTGAGCTATATCGTCTACATTCTGGCCATATCTTCTTCAGTACAGTTCGTCGAGATGTATGTGCGCAAGTTCTACCCGCCGCTTTATAAGAGCTTCGGCGTCTACCTGCCGCTGATCACGACCAACTGCGCGATTCTCTTCGCCTGTCTGACGATCATGAGCAACATCGTCGGTGTGGACGATCCGTCCGCGGCCTGGGATCTGGGCCGCTCGCTGATCCTCGCGATCTTCGGCGGGGTCGGTTTCACGATCGCCATCGTGATCATGGCCGGCATCCGGGAAGAACTCGACTTGTGTGATGTGCCCGAACCCTTCAAGGGTGCCGGCATCACCATGATCGTCTCGGGCATCATGGCCCTGGCCTTCATGGGCTTTACCGGTGTGGACAGCGGTCTCAAAAAGGCCCTCACGGCGGAGACGGCCAGCACGGCCGCCCGCATCGAAGAACACCCGGCGGAGGCGATCGTCGCCGCCCAAACGACCATCATGCCGACGGCCGAGCAATCGCAGCCCTGATTGCGGCCGGTACGGCTGAACACCAATCATATGGAGAACGTCGTATGAATTTCGTAACCCTAGGCCTTTCCGCCGGCACCCTGCTGGCCATGGGCGTGGTGCTCTCCTATATTCTCGGCTGGGCCAGCCGCAAATTCTATGTGGAGGTGGATCCGCGGATCACGGCCATCATGGACGTCCTGCCGGCGGCCAATTGCGGCGGCTGCGGTTTTGTGGGCTGCAGCGACTATGCCGAAGCCGTTGTGGGCGCGGACGCACCGGTCAACAAGTGCCCGGTGGGCGGCGAAAGCTGTGCGGCCGCCGTGGCCGGCATCATGGGTGTCGAACTGACCGACACGCTGCCCTATCGGCCCATTGTCCACTGCGGGGCGCACACCGCTCAAAAACGCAAACGCCACAAATACCGGGGTGAAATGACCTGCCAGGCGGTCAATCTCGTCTCCGGCGTCCAGGGCTGCATCTACGGCTGCCTGGGCTACGGGGACTGCGTCCGGGCCTGCAACTACGATGCGATCCACACCCGTGACGGACTGGCCACGGTGGACTATGACAAGTGCATCGGCTGCGGGGCCTGTGCCCAGGTCTGCCCGCGCAACATCATCACCATGTCGCCGTTCAAGTTCGAACGCGTACTGGCGGTGACCTGTTCCAACAAGGATTTCGGTAAGGCCGTCAAGGAGGTCTGCACGGTGGGCTGCGTAGGATGCAAGGCCTGTGCGAAAGCCTGCAGCCTCTTTACGATCGAGGACAACCTCTCTTCGATCAATTACAACGCCTACTGCCAGGAGTTTTCCGAGGATCTACACAAAGCTTTTGAAAAGTGTCCCCAGAAAAGGCTTATGCTGGTGGGTAAACCTTCCGCCAAACACCTCGAGGAAACCAAGGACATGCCGGTGCCCGAACTGGTGGAGGCTGATTTCCGCACCACCGCCGACGATATGGAATGGTGGGGGTAGCGATTCAGCGGTTGCACACCAACTGACAACATCTTTGTAAGTTTCAAACAAGGGCAGGGGTGATTTCCCCTGCCTTTTTTGGGGCCGTCTGGTGTTCGGGTCTGCATCCGTGCCTGGATTAGTTTTGATTTAAGCCCTCCACCTCTGGTGGAGGACCCGGAGAGGTTCTACCGATCCGGGGTATTGTTTTTTGATAGGTATGTTCATTTTCTTTCC
>JASFTA010000032.1:0-8714 GCA_050114115.1 Desulfobacterales bacterium
GCAAAATTTGCCTTTCAATGTGTTTGTCTATGAAGTCGCACCCGAAGATCGCGAACGGGTTTCCGAAATCTATGTGCGCTTCAATGTCAACGGCATTGAATTGAGTGCGGACGCCTTCGAAAAGCTTAGGCGCGAAATTCAACTCGAAAGCCTGACGCTTTCGCTTCCTGACGCGCACGCCGGCCGGCAGCGGTTCTACGTGGGCAAATATCCGACCACCTCGGGTACCTCCCATCGGCTGGTGATCCGCGAGGCCGCCCTGCCCTATATCTCCCTGGGCGACCTGAGTATCACGGACTGGACAGACCGTTTCTATTATGAAGTCTGCACCGATCCCGTCCTTTTGAAGCGCGCCGCGGAAGGCGGTTGATGATCTGGCCGCCGCTTTAAGGCCATGGGCGGCAAGGCTGGTGTGATCATGGGTTTTGACAATCGACCGTCGATTCATTATGCTCATGAAGCGCGGCAGGCCGGCGGCCATTGGCGAATGCCCAGCGAAGCCCCCATCCTGGAAGCCTGCGGGAAAAGGAGGTTGCAATGAAGCCCAACGCCAACGTATGGAAACTGTTTTGCCTGGCGCTCGTTTTGGCGCTGGTCCTCTGTCCGGGGGCTTGGGGCGAGGCCCCGGCCGAAAAGGCCCCCACCGATGAAATCGACGATGGTCCGATCAAGCAGGATCCCAATCCCATGAATGTGGCGACCGATGCCTTACTGCTGCGCCCGCTGGGGCTTATCATGATTCCGGTGACGGCGATCGTCTACGTGATCGGCTACCCCTTCGCCAAGGCTTCGGGCAGCGAAGATGAAGCCTATCAGGCGCTGGTTGGCAATACCATCGAATACACCTTCGAGCGTCCGCTCGGCGGCGGGGCGCCGTTCGAGTAGACTTCCCTGGGCCGGGCCGTTTGGCGTGCTCCCAGCGGTTCCAATCGCGCGCGCCACGGCACAAAGCTTCCCTGAGCGCACCGGGGGCATCTTGAGGATGGTCCATGTTCCGCAATGACCGTTTGAGTGTTCTAGGCCTGGCAATTCTGACCCTGGTCGCCTGCCGTTCCCCCCACCCGCCGGCCCAGACCCTGACCGGCTACCAGACGATTCGATTCAACCAGGTCGCAGTGATGCCTTTTTTGGCCGGCCAGGAGAGCAGCGGGGCCGACGCGCAACTGGTGCACCCCCTGGATTGCACCATGGCCCAGTTCTGCGAGGCCGTCAACGAACTGAGCGGAAGGGCTGAAGAAATTCTGACGTTTGAAATGCAGACGGCCCTCGAGCGCCGGCTGGATTACCGGGTCGTACCACAGGCCCGTGCTTCACGGGCCTTCGACGAAATGCCCCTGGATCGCTCGAAGGACACGCCCCGCATCATTGCCCAGCGTTTCGGCAAGGCCACAGGGGCCGACCATGTTATTCTGGGCAAGGTCTGGCGCTTTCGGGAACGTGAAGGCGATCAGGGGCAGGGTGCCTCGGTCGGTTTTGCCGTTTTTCTGGTCCAGGTCGACAATGGTCGGCGCGTCTGGCGTGGACGTTTCGACCGTTCCCAGAGCACCCTCCTCGAAGACTTGCGCGAAGCCCCCATCTTTTTTAAAAAGGGGGGGCGTTGGTTGTCGGCCCAGGAATTGAGTCGTTTCGGCGTCGAGCAGGTCCTGAGGTCCTTTCCTGAAGTGGCGGAGTAAACCCCGTGCGCATCGCCCTGATCGGCATGTCCGGTGCCGGAAAATCATATTGGTCCCATCGACTGGCCCGAAGCGGTTTCGAACGCTTCGGCTGCGATGATCATATCGGCCGCGAACTTGCCGGAACTCTGGGGTTGGCGGACAGTTCCCTCGAAGGTCTGGGGCGCTGGATGGGCTATCCTCACGAGGACGGATTTGCCGACCGGGAGGCCCAATATCTCGATCTCGAACACCGGGTGATGTCCCGGTTTTTATCCGAACTTGAACACCGGCCGGAAGACGGGGCCCCCTCCCTGGTGATCGACACGACCGGCAGCCTGATCTATCTGGGGGATGACTTGCGACGCCGGCTGCAGCGCGCCACGGTCGTGGTCTACCTGGCCGCGCCGCCCGAGAAGCGCCAGGCCCTTCTGGCGGCCTACCGGGCTTTTCCGCGGCCGGTGGTCTGGCAGGGGCATTTCCGACCGAAGCCCGGCGAGGATTCGGCCGCCGCCCTGGAGCGCAACTACATGGATCTGCTGGCTGATCGCGACCGTCACTATCGCACCTGGGCCCACGTGGAAATTGAAATGCCTTCCCTGGCCGCCGCCCCCGCGTCCTCTGAAAGCCTGCTGGGACCGGTACGGGCCTACCTGAAAGCCAATGACCGTGTCGCCTCGCCTTGAAGGCCCCGGCCTGATCGTCGCCGGCCTGACCGGCGGGATTGCCAGCGGCAAATCGACCGTGGCGGCCATGCTGGCGGACGCCGGGGCCCGGATCATCGATGCCGACCGCATCGCCCGTGATGTCGTCGCGCCCGGCCGTGAGGCTTTCCAGGCCGTGTGCGCCCATTTTGGTGAAGCGGTTCTCCAGCCCGACGGCCATCTCGATCGGGCCCGACTGGGGGCCATGGTTTTTCACGACCCCCGCGCCCGAGAAGATCTCGAGCGCATCGTTCACCCTTTCGTATTCCGGCAAATGGCCACCGACCTTAAACAGTTGGCCGCAACCCAGCCCGGTGCGGTCGTTATCCTGGACATCCCCCTGCTGATTGAATCCGGCCGACACACCGCCCTGCCGTTTATCGTGCTGGTCCACATCCCTGAGGCGCTCCAGCTGTCGCGCTTGATCCGGCGCGACGGGCTGGCGGCGGCGGATGCCCGGAAACGCATCCGCGCCCAGATGCCGATCGAGGCCAAACGCGCCTATGCCGATGCGATCATCGACAATTCCGGCTCCCGCGAGGCCACCCGACGGCAGGTCAGGGCGGTATACCGGCAGCTGAGCACGATCGACCCGGTTTCCCGATCGGGTCCGGACCGATGAGTACGGTGTGGGCCGCGTTTGTTGCCGGGGCGGTTCTGGGGTTGAGTGCCGGGTGGTCGCCGGGACCCCTGCTGACCCTGGTCATTACCGAATCCCTCCGTGTCGGCATTACGGCCGGCATCCGCATGGCCGTGGCGCCCCTGATTACGGACGCCCCCATTGTCCTGGCGGCTCTGATCCTGATGCCGCGTTTGAACGCCTACACGGCGCTGATGGGGGTCATTGCCCTGGCGGGGGCTGTCTTCATCGCCTGGATGGCCGTCGAGAGTATGGCCTTCAAGGGCGCTCCCGCGGACACGGTCCCCGTGCCGCCGGTTTCGATCTGGCGCGGTGTTCTGGCCAACGCACTCAATCCCAGTCCTTATCTCTTCTGGTTCACGGTGGGCGGTGCACTGGTCTTGCGCACCGCTGACCAGAATCGGGCCGCGGCGGCCGTATTTATCGCGGTGTTCTATGCCTGTCTGGTGGGCTCGAAGATCGTGCTGGCACTCGTGGTCGGACGCTACCGCCGGTTTCTGCAAAGCGGCCTCTATGTGGGGATTCTGCGACTGCTGGGGGGCGTTCTGCTGGTGTTTGCCGCCAAATTCCTATGGGAGGCCGCCGGGTTTTTCGGCTGGATTGGGCGCTGAACGCAGGTTGGCGAGGCCCTTCAACAGACTGTTAGAGCGGTTTGCGGTTTTGGATTTCCTTGATATAGGCCTTTTCGAAGCCGTTCAACGGCCGTTGTTCGATCAGGTGAATGGAGTCCGGCTTGTGGTTCTGTTCGATGAAATCATAGACCATGTTTTCTTTGAGGTAATAGAGGCGGATGCCTTCGCGGGCGGCCACGTTGTACTCGTTGATGAATTCCGGGATGCCGTGCGCCTTCACGAACTTGTCCAGCGGCTCGCGGTAGCGACAGTTGATCATCAGGCGTTGATAGCCCAGGTTTTTCCCGACCGGGTCCACCTCAAGATGGAACGTGCGGGATTGTATCCGGGTGTTCTTGTAGTCATAGTAAGTTTTGGGGTTGCAGGCCACCAAGGCGGCGGCCAGCAGGGCCAAGCTGATGACGCGGGCGGTTTTCTTCAAGGTGTCACCTCATCAATTTATCAGCCGATCGATTGAGACGAACGCGTAACGCGGCGGCCGGACTTTTGGAAAGCAGTTTTAAAATCTCGTCTAACGCCCGGTGGCTGCGTTACGGCCTTCTTCACAATGCTCACATATCATCGAATATGCGGCGCTTTTTCATCAGGCGGCGCCTTGAACGCAAACGTAATCCGAGGTATTGAAACCGCAACTATCGACCCGCCGATTAAATGCCCCGGTCGGATCGGTCAGGGGGGTGGTAGCCGACGCGGCGGTCGGCCTCGCGGCGCAGCCGGTTCAACAGGGTCTCGACCTCTCGGCACTTGTCTGCCAGACGCGGGCCGCGTAGGTCGACGCCGATGGTCTGGGGCCGGCCGTAGACCACGACCACCCGACTGAAAGGCAGCGGAATCAGGGTGCGGTCCCATGTCCGTCTCAGGGTAACGGCCGGCGCCGCCGACATCACCAGCGGGATAAAGGGTACACCGGCATTGCGGGCCAGTTGCAGCATGCCGGGCCGGACTTTAAACCGCGGGCCGCGGGGCCCGTCCAAAACCGTGGCGGCTTTGCGAGGGCCCGGTTGGCGCAGGAAGCGGATCATCGTCCGCAGGGCACTGCCCCCACCGCGACTGGAAGACCCCCTAACAGCCCGGACGCCCAGGTTTTCGGCGTAACCCGCAATCAACTCGCCATCACGCGAACGGCTGAACATAATCATCGGCCGAACCCGACGGTAAAACCATACCAGGAAAAGGGCGCCCCGGTGCCATGTGCCGCCGACCAGTTTTTCGTCCCCCAGAATGAAACGTTCATGCACATCCCGGCCGACGATGGTGATCCGGCAGGTGGCAAACCACACCCGCAGGATCAATGTGGCCCAATATACCAGAAATTGCCGGCCGCGGCCATGGTCGTTGGAAGGGCGCCCGTCGGTCATCAGGCTTTTTCCGCCGCGTTTTTGTTGCCGGCCGCGTGAATCAGGTAGCAGGCCAGCAGATAGGCGTTTTTCTGATAGACATAGCGATGGTTCATGGGCGGCTGGTTTTCCTTGGCAAAGGCGCGCAGCTTGGCCGTCGGCACGATTTCAACCGGCCGGTGGGGATAGAGCTGGATCAAGCCTTCGATTTTGAAGGTCGTGCCGCCGGCGGCGAAGGTGCCGATTTTCTTGCGTTGCAGAATACCGATCCGGTCCGGCCGCCAGGTCTCCAGAAGCGCTTGGACCTCGCGCCGGAACCGGCAGACCTCGGCAGGGTCCTCGTCGTCGCCGATTTCAATCCCCCGCCGTCGGTCGGTCAGATCGACGATTTCTCCGTTCCGTACACCCAGGGCCACGCAGATGGCCCGACGGGCCGCAATCTCGATGCCGCAGCCGATCATATCCTGATGCAAATCCCTTCCGTTGGTGTCCATTCGGGGGTATTCCCAAACGCTATGGTGCCATTACGAAGGCTCGCCGGGTCAAGGATTCGAGGTCCCGTTTTATGGGTTGCAAGGAAATCCGATTTGACCCCTCGCTCCCTTTTCGGCCCCACAATTGTTGACGCTTCTCCTCTGCCAGGCGGCCGCTGGCCCCGCCTTCATGCTCGCCAATGGGATTAAGGTTTTCCGCGGCTCTGGCCTTCCACCATGGCCCCGGCGATCAGGTGGGCGCTGCGCAGGGGTTCGGGCACATGGCCGTGTACCGCAAAATGGCCCACGGTCTCCCGCGCCTCTTCACGTGTCAGCCCGATCCGCTGGATGAACACCGGTCCGGCCGACTCCATGGGCCCCAAACGCGAGATGATGCGCCATTTGGACGCACCTGCCGGGATGTGATTCAGCAAGGCGTCGCGGATCGCCGCCAGATTCGGCCGACGCCGGGAAACCACCAGAACAGGTCGTGCCAGGCGGCGGTGCAGTGCAAAGACGTCCACCACGTTGAAGCCGCCCAGGGCTATCCCCTGGAGCATGATCAAACGGATGTGCTCGTCGAAACGGGATTTGCGGACCATTTGCCCCAAAACGTCGGTCGCGTCGTTTCCGTCCTTTTCGATCCGGCCCACGAGGACCCCGTCCAGGCGAAGGTCGGCATAAACCGTCCCCACCACCGGGACCGTCCCGGTATGTTGGCGAGGGAACGGACCGTCGTCGAAGGCTGCCAGATTGGAGAAACGCCGCGGGGGCATGCTCAGTTAATTTAATCGCAAATAGTCATCGTTTGGGCGGTTTCGGAAAAAGTTCGCGATACGGCTTGCGAAGCCCGAGAAATGAAGCGTACTTGCGGTACGCTGTCATGACGAGGGATGACGCGTAACGTCGATATCGGGCCTTTTACGAGACCGTCTTTCTTCTATGGGAAATCAGGGCACGAAGTCAACTTGACCCCGTAGGGTGGCGACTTTTATTGGGGCGCCCGGCCCAGCGACGAAACCCGCAGAATCTCATCCGGTTCGTTCACCACCACATAAACCGCACCGTCGGGACCCCCAACGGCCTCGCGCACACGGCCGTAGTCCTTGAGAATCACCTCTTCGTGGATCACCCGCGCGTCGGCCAGGCTGAGCAGACGCACGTCACGGAATTTGAGGTTGGCCACCAACAGGTTGTGGCGCCAGAAGGGAAACATGTCACCCGTATAGAAACTCAGCCCGCAAACCGCCGTCGAGGGGCGCCAGAAATAGATCGGCTGTTCCAGCCCCTCTTTTTGACGCCGATCGGTGATAATGGTGCCGTTGTAATTGATCCCGTAGGTGATGACGGGCCAGCCGTAATTGGCGCCTGAATGGATCAGATTCAGTTCGTCTCCGCCGCGCGGGCCGTGCTCCAAGGCCCAGAGCGTGTCGTTCTGCGGGTGGATTGCCAAGCCCTGGGGGTTGCGATGGCCAAAACTGAAAACCGAGGGCAACGCATCCGCGCGGCCCGCAAAGGGATTGTCGGCCGGGATGCGACCGTCGCGGTGCAGGCGGTGGATCTTGCCATTGGGCTGGCGGAGGTCTTGGGCCTGCTCTTGCTGGCCGCGATCGCCGATGGAGAAGTAGAGAAAGCCCTGGGCATCGAACACGATGCGGGTGCCGTAGTGGAGGCGTGCGCTGGTATAAGTGCGCCGGGGGGCCTCGAAGACGACCTCTTCGTCCGTCCAGGCGTGGTGCCGGATGCGTCCCCGGACGATGCGCGTCATGGCTGGCGAGCGGATGCCGATACCGGCTTCGTGGCTGTAGCCCAGATAGATCCAACCGTTGTCGGCATAGGCCGGGTCCACGGCCACGTCCAACAGGCCGCCCTGCCGTGTGGCCAGCACCTGGGGGATCCCGCGGATGGGGTCCGGATGCAGCCGCCCCTTGACGACGAGCCTCAGGCGGCCCGGTTTTTCGGTGACCAGCGCCGTGTCCGCATCGATGAAATCAATGGCCCAGGGGGTCCGCAGCCCGGCATCGGCCGGAATCCAGTGGGCCACCTTGAGCCGGTAGTCGAGGGTGCGGGTCTCCTTGTGGCGGCGGACAGGCGGCGGGGCGGCCTGTCCCTTCATGGCCGCGAGGTAGGCCATCAGAGCGTCCACTTGCCCCGGGCTGAGGGCCGTGCCGAAGGCCGGCATTCCCATGTCGGCGATGCCGTCGGTGATATGCGCGCGAATCTGCTCCGGACGGTCTCCGAATTCCCAGCGATCGTCGAACAGGGTGCTGGCGTTGCCGCCGCGTGCATCCAAGCCGTGGCAGGTGGCGCAGTATTGTTGGTAGATGTCGCGGCCGGTCGAATCGGCCCGCAGGTCGACCATCCCGAGGGTTAGGGGCAACAGCAGGCCGGCGGCCAATATTGTGGAGATGCGCATGGGAATGGGTTCCTGTATGTTGCGGGTTGAAGATGGATTCATATAAAGACCTGGCAATTTACTCCGGATTCGCTCCGGGCTTGTCAATCAGGGCGAAAAGTTTACCGTCCGGTCGGCGCCATCCGCGCCTGGTCGAGGAGTGACGGCGTTGGTTATTGCTTGGGGGCTTTCGCGTTCAGCGTGTCGATATCGATCTCCAGCCAGGCCTGGGCCTCGGCCAGGGTTTTGAAACTTCGAAATTCAAACGGCATGTCCATGGCCTGGGCCAGCATTTCAACCATCCGGCCGAGCCCGTAGTTGACCGCTTCGGACAAGACGAAGGCGGTCTTGCCGCCCTCGCGGCTGTGGGTGTAGGTCTTCAACTCGTCGACGATCCAGGTGAATTCATCGCTGGAAATAGCGGACAGGTCGGCACCGGTATCGATCCACAGGACGTTGAGCGTGACGTTTTGCGCATAGAACCGTTTGGCCGTGCGGCGAAGGTCGTCGGCGGCCAGCGGACCCGCTACGCGGTGCACGGTGATGTTGTGATGGGGATACGTTTGCGAGTCAATAGGTGCCATGGCAGATCCCGGTGAAATGGTTGCTGCATGCGAACGGATCCTGAATTTCGTGTTTGAATTGGTAAAATGCGTCCTTCGGCAGCGATAAGCAAGGGGCACGATTTTTTAGCGCTTCTTCAACAAGTTTGGCGCCGCTTCCAAATTTCTCCAGAATGTTAGGATAGCAGGCGGCCTTCCCTTAAACCGCAGCGCTCCAAAAGCTGCAACTCGAAACGGTGCCTGAAACCGCACAAGACGGCCAGATTGATTTCTTGTTCCAGAGGATCCTGTCGTCTGTTTTGGTTTCATTTCCTTGAT
>JASFTA010000033.1:0-8670 GCA_050114115.1 Desulfobacterales bacterium
GCAGATACATACTGCCGGGCATCATCAAGAAACCGATAAACACGGCCCCGACAATGGTCTTCCAATCGAAACCCTCTTCAAAATGCGTGGGCGTCTTGAGAAGATCGCGATATTCCTGCAGCTCTTTGTCTTCGTACATTGATGTGGTCCGAAATCACGTCAAGTGGGTAAAACCTGATAGCTGGCATCCGAAAACAGACCGACAAGGGCCCAGAAGCCGCCCATCATAAAATCGCCGATGATCAATCCGATGAAAATATACCGAATTTTTTTGAATAGCACGACGCCCCCATAGCGCATGCACAGCGCGTTGCACAGCCAGCCGACAAAAAAGCTGAACCACAGAATGCGCATGGCCGAACTGTAGCAGGTCAAGTAGCCGATGGGGTGCAGCGGCCACCAGTAGAATCGGTGGTAGCCAATCACCAGCACCATCATCAGGCCCGCCCCGATGAGGGCAAAAAAGTGGACCCAGCCGCTGGTGGCTTGGGGGTTCTCCACCAGGCTGACGATGTTCTCGTAGGTGTTAAGCGTGGTGCGGCTGGCCCAGTCGAGACCCAGCTCCCGAATGCCGAAGCGGTAGCACAGCGAGAGCATGGCCCCGAAGGAAACCACGACGCCCAGCAAGAGGGCCAGACCGACGGCGGCGGCCACCAGGCGCTTGCGGCCGATCTTCTCGGTGATCCGGTTGGCGTGAACCAGCGAGGGCATGAGGGCTTCACGCAGGTCCAGAAAAAGGGCTTTCTGGAAGACACCCGCCATCAGGAGACCGACCCCGGCGAAAAATTTACTGCCGAAGATCGTCATGACGCCGTCCAGCGGGGCGGCCGTGAGCGTGAAATAGGCGATGCCCCCCTGGGCGATGATCCGGCTGGCCACCAGCAGAATCATGAAAAAGGCCCCCACGAGCAGCAGGGCGGCCCACCAGCGCATCCCCAGCGTGGCCATCCAGACGACCATGATCAGAATGCCCCCCACGAATCCCCAGGCGGCCACGGGCACGGGCAGCCATTCGGTCGGGGTGTCCCGGTTTTGACCCCGGCCAAGGGCCTGCCGCACGATATCCGCAAGATGGAAACGCGCCAGCCACATGATAAACAGAAAGAAGATGCCGTAGGCCCCGACCATCTGCATTTCTTCCGGCCGGGCCAGGGTGGGACCAAAGGTCACCCCCAGGGCCGCCGCGGGAATATTGTAGCCCATGACCGCCAGCAAACCGAAGAAAAACCCGCCCAGCAGAAAAAAGACCCAGAACGAAAATGATACCTGCCGGGTGGTCAGGAAGGCAAAGCCGATAAAGGCCGGGTAGATATAAATCTTCATTTTGTAGAAGCCCGAGAACAGGCCGTACTTGGGGAAATAGGTCCCGGTCAGAATCAGGGTCGGTATCGAGGGGACTTCCGGAAAATAGAAATTCAATCCATTGAGCAGATGCAGGCTGATGGGGATCGACAGCCCCACCAACATGAAGCGGTTAATAAAAAAGGACTTCAGGGCGCCCTGGCTGTAGGCCTCCTCCATCAGAAGCGGAACACGCAGGAGCGGAAAATTCATGCGCTCGTTGTGCAGCCACTGGCGACTGAGCAGGCTGACCAGGCAGACCATGACCCCGTAGCAGAGGGCGATGAATAGCCCCCAGTTGATCAGGGCCGGCAGCCACACCGCCCAGGGGATGGCTTTCAAAACCTGCCACCAGTCCATGCTGCGCCCGCCGGGCAGGCCGTTATAGAGGGCGTCGATGGCCTCGGGGCCGCGCGGATACCAGCCCTGTGGCAACAAAGGATGGAGGATCTCAATCCACCGATTTTCCACCGTGGCGAAATGAAACGGTGCCGTCAGGTTGATGAAAAAGGTGCGCACCAAACCAGTGTATGCGATGCCGGAAACGAGCACCATCAGGATCCAGATAAACAGCAGTTCTTTGCCGCTCAGCCAGGCGGGGCGGTTCAACAATCGGCCGGCGAAGGCCATGACGAGCGTCAGGACGAAAAAAATGACAAAGGGGGCCAGGGGGAAATGCCCGCCGCCAAGCGGTGTGGCCTGTCGGAAAGCATTGTTGAAGGGCGTCAGGGCGCACAGGCCGACCGCCAGCAGCAATCCCAGCACTACGGCCCGCAGTCGCAGCGGTACGAGCGCGGGTTCGGCCTTCCCCGATTCCAGATGGTCCGAGCTCAAGCAGAGTCCTTTCGATCGTCGCCGACGGCCCGCGTGCCGATCGCTTTCGACGTTGGCGGGCGATTACCATGCGCCGCCAGGTGCTCTTCGTAGTGGTTCAAGGTCCAGCCGTCCATCGAGCGCCAGATCAACAGCTGTTTGCGCAGGTCGTTTACAAATGCTTTGTTGATCCGGCCCCAGGCATTCACCTCGCCGGCTTCGCGGATCAGATCGACCTGAATCTCGAAAAAGCCGATCTCTTCGGGTGCCGGGCTGGTGGCAATCACCACCTGTTGCATAATGCCGAAGTCAAACGGCGCCAGCCAGGCGCGCGAGGTCAGTTGGAAACCAGCCGTGGTCTCACCCTCGTCCTCATCCCCCAAGCCCGGCGGCCGCCAGTCGAAATTGATCTGGCCGGTGGAGAAAAGACCGTGGGAAACGTCCTGATGCCCTTCAAAATGGCTCAGCAGAAAGCCCCCCAGGCTTTGCAGTTCATCCTGTTTGATCAAAAACGGGAGCGGAATCGACATGCGACTCTGCTTGGGATCCGGCATCGACCAGGAGCGGTTGACGTCCGGAATGGCGATATCGGCGGCCACGCGCGAGGGGTAGATCACCGAGATCAGCACCACCAGAATCACGAGCAGCATGGCCGCCACACCGGCCAGCGAGGAGTAGTTCACCGTGATACCGCTCCATAGCATCGTGTCCGCAAAAAGCTTGGCGGTGGTCTGGGCCGTCAGATAGCCCAGGACGACGCTCAGGACGGCAAAGGCCATGGCCTCGGCGATAAACAGAAAGGAGACATGCGAAGGCGCCAGGCCGACGGAGGTATAGATGCCGATCTCGCGCTTGCGCTCGTAGACGCTGCTGATCATGGTGTTGAGGACGATAAAGATCGAGATGACCAGCGGGATGAAGATATTGGGCACGCCGCTGTACTGGATCGTATCGCTGGAGTGGTACAGAAAAGTACCCTCCGGCTCCCCGCTGAAAAGCACCAGCCCGAAGCGATCCGCCAGGCGGCGGGCGGTGTCGGCAGGGGCGGCCCCCGCTTCGGCGCTCATCAGGGCCACGGCCTTGAGCCGCCCGCCAGCCGCCATCAGGGTCTTGTAGGGCATGAACAGGGTCAGCTCGGCCGGGGTATGCTGGTAGCGGCTCTGGAACGAGCGCACGTCGTCGCCGGATTCCATGGCCTCCATTTCGATTTCGGTCATCTGGGCCGAGACCTCGCTGGGGAAGGTCACCGGCGTCAGGGGCTCACCGTCCAGATCGGTCCGCTGCATGATCTGCTGATCGTCAACGATGCCGGCGACGCGATAGTTACTGCCCCAGACGGTCACATGGGCCTGGTCCAGGTCCCCGGTGCGGATATTGAGTTGATCGGCCATTCGCTGGGGAATCACCACCGCGGCCTCGTCGTCGCGTTCAAACCAGCGCCCGGCCACGAGGGCGCGATCCAGACCGGTATACACGGTTTCCGTGCGCGACAGTCCCACCAGCCCCTGGGCTTCAAATTGGGCCGTCCCGCGAATGACCGGTATCCGGGTCGCCTGGGTGCGGTCGTCGGTATCGATCCACACCCGCGGGGCCGCCGCGGTCTGGCTTGCAAAGGCATTGGTCAGCGAGTTCAGGGCCTCGGGCGGCAGATCCCGCCAGTCGGGATTCTTCAGCAGAAAACCCTGGTAGGGCGCGTGGGGCGCGTAGAAAATACGCGCGTGCAGGCGGGTGGACTTCACGGCCGTGAAGCTCATGATCGTGAAGGTTAAAATGATCAGGGTCGTACAGGTCAATAGGGTGCGCAGCCGGCGCCGCTTGAGGTTGCTGACGCCCAAAAAGAAAGAGGCCACAAAAGCCTTCCAGCGGCTGATGCCTTCCACGCTCTTGCGCTGGGCCCGATGCTGGAGCAGACTCATCTCTTCTTCAAAGCGCAAGAAGATGATCAAAGTCACAATCAGCGACAACCCGATGATGAAAAAGGCCAGAATGACCACCGTCGGACTGTAGGCCAAATCGAAGGCCGGGTGCACGTTGTAGATCACGGCAATCAGCAGCAGCAGGATCCCCGTAAAGGCGATGATGCGTTTGTGAATGTTGCGAAATCCGAACACCAGCCGCTCCGCACAGAAGGCAAAGGGCACGAACAGCGCGATGTAGAACAACACCCCGAAGAGGACGTCTTTCTGGGTGCTTTCAACCTGGTCGTAAACCCGGCTGGCCAGGGCCCAGGAGCGCACGGCGGCTTCCTGAAATGTGTTGTAGTGTTGGGCGCCCAGGGCCGTTTCGGCCGTCTGCAGGGCGTTGAGTCCTTCATCCTGAAGCCCGCGCAGACGTTCGTCGTTGATACCCTTTTCCTCCAGGCTGTCGATGCGCGGCTTCAAAAGCTGCCACATATCCCGGGCCACGTGGTATTCGGTGTGATACAACCGGGGCCAGTCATCCACCCGATAGCCGATTCCGCCCGGGCGCCGGGGGGTGGCCCCGGTCAGAATCAACTTCTTGCGCAGCACGGAGTCGGACAGCGTCATCTTGAAACGGGTATCCGGTTGCATAAAAAGTGAGGTCATGGTCGAATCGCGGGTGTCGATCCGGCTCCACCAGTATTTGAGCGGAGCGGCTTCGAGGCGTGCATCCAGCAGATTGATCCGGGTCATATAACGGAAACTGCGCGGCTCCAGGAGGTTGAACAGGGTGGTCTGGCGGCAGGCAAACATGATCAGGTCGGTTTCCATGTAACGCCGCTGCATTTTGACCCGATAGCGGTCTTTGCCGGTCTGCTTTTTGTCGATGGCCCAACGCGCGGCGCCGGTTTGAGGATCGAAGCGATACCCCTCCAGAATGACCTTGTCGAAGACATTCTTCTTGTCGGAAATGCCTTTGAGCTCGAAATGACCGGAGCGGTCGACGCGCACATGATAGCGGGCGGGGCCCTGAAAGGCGAGCAGCATCGTGCCGGGCGCCGGCTGCTGGGCGAAGAGTTCGCCGTGGCGGATGAACCGGGCATTGCCGTTGAGCACCGAAAGCCCGATGCGTGGAAACGATCCTTCATCAAAATGGGTTGCCGTGGCGCCGGCCAAATCCTGCAGCAGCCCGGCGACAAAGCGGCTCTGACGGCGGGCGAATTCGAAGTCCATTCGCTCCGGCAGGTCGTCGGGTGTCCCCCATTGGGGCCGCGCGTCATGCGTGGTCGCCAGGGTCAGACCGATATAGCCGCCCAGGGCGCTGATTTCACCCCCCATGGCCGGCGCGTCGGGCAGATAGGAAAACCAGGGTTTGCGGCGGCTGGGCCGCAGCGAATCCTGGAAGAAATCATCAAATCCCAGGGCGCTCTCGACACGCTCGGCGGCCGCCACCAGAACATCGTTCATCAGGCTGTAGACCGGCACCCGGGCACTGGCCCGATGGGGACGCAACTTGTAATGAAATCCCTGGTTGAAGGCCCCCACCCCGTCCCCCTGGCTGGAAAGATGCAGGCTCACCACGGCGCTGATTTCCTTGTCCTTGATCACCCGGCGAAAGGCCATGGCCTGCTTGAGATGGGACAGCTGCTGCTGGGCATCCTTGCGGATGGCCTTGTATTCGCTGAGGATTCCGGGGATCAACCGTTCAATCCAATCGCGCTCTGCGGGGGAGGCGTCGCGATAATCGCGCTTCCAGCCCAATGCCCGCAGCACCCGACGCTCAGCGGCCAGCTGCTTGATATCGGCGGCGGTTTCCGCATCGCCGGCCTCCAGACGCAGTCGCATCAAACGCCGCGAAATGCGATCGACCTCCGATTTAATCGCCTCACCCACGACCGTGGCGATCTGGGAATCGGCCGCGGTCGTCGTCAGGGTTTCAAGCGTCAGGGACCGCAGGATCATCTTGGCCTGCTTTACCCGCTGCCCCAGCTCCTTGCGTTTAAGCACAAAGTATTTCGAGCGGGCATGAAAATTCCACACCGCTTCACGCATCCCGGCCAGCGACTGGCTGTGGGCATCGGTGGCCAACAGGAGGACGGAGCGCTCCGGCGGCTGCTGTTGCAGGCGACGGGCCGTGGCCAGCAAGGTGGCAATACCACAGGCTTCGTCCGCCCCGGGCGATTTTCCGGCCACGTACGCACGGCTGTCATAGAAGGCTTCGACGATCAGCAATTGATCTGCCAGCTTGGGATGGCGGCCGGGAATGAAGGCAAAGATGTTCTCGGCCGTGACGTCCTCCCAGCCTATATCCGCGGTCAGCACGACCTTGGGAGGCGCGTCCGTGGCTAGGGTGGCGGGATCACCGACAGCGGCTGCGAGCGCCTCCTGGGGTGCCCACATGCGGGGAAAACGAATTGGGGTCAGTTCGTCTTTGTCCTGAAAAAGGAAGCGGGGGGTATCGCCGCGATCGATGTAGATCAAGGCCCGGGCACCGAGGTTGGCGGCGTTTATCCAGTTGCGGCCGGAATTCATTTCCATCAGGACGATGGCCCCGGAAACCGCCCGTCCGTTGAATTCATCCAGCTGTCCGGTCCCCGCATAGATCAAGGGGCCCGACAGTCCTTCCGGCGCAACGGTTCCCGGCGAGATCGCATTGGCCTGCAAAGGATGCAGCGCCATCCGCCGGCCGCTGTCGGGGAAGGTCAGCGCGGCCTCGGTGTAACGGCGCACCGGTAGACGAAAACGGAAGCTGCTGACGGTTTCAAATCCAAGATCTTCCAGGGCGCTGCGGATTAAAACGGCGGCCTGCCGGTTGCCCGGACTGCCCGTGCTGCGATCGCCGAGGGCGGCCAGCGCGTGGACGTCTTGCGTGAAGGCATCGTCCTGTGAAGCCGCCGCCCAGGGCGCCAGCAATAGAAACAGGCCGAGCCAGCCACCGAAAGCCATTACGATCAGAGACCGCGCGGCACTTGCCCGCGAGCGCTCCGTGGGCCTTCTCCGTGGCCTTGAAATGCCCGGCCGGCCGCCGGGTTGGCGTGGGTCTATGGTTTTAGGCGCTGCGTGCATCGATCCGTCCCACCGAGATCGTCAATTCGTCCCGGCTTTCGATTTTATCGATCCGGCCGTCACGAATCCAAACCACCAAATCGGAGACGTTTAGCATTTTGATATCATGGGTGGCGGAGATGACCGTGACATCGCGTTCATGACTCAGGTTCTGCAACAGGTTGATGATTTCCTCACCGGTCTTGAGATCGAGATTGCCGGTGGGCTCGTCCGCCAGAATGATGGCGGGATCATTGGCCAGCGCACGGGCAATCGCCACCCGCTGCTGCTGGCCGCCGGAAAGCTCGAAGGGTTTGTGTTGAAACCGGTCGCCCAGGCCCACCAGATCCAACAACCCCATGGCCTTCTCGATGGCCTCGTCGTTGCGCATGCCGGCAAACGTCATTGGCAGGGTCACGTTTTCCAAGGCGGTCATCACCTGGATGATATTGAATGTCTGGAAAATGTAACCGATCTTGCGGCAGCGCAACCAGGCCAGTTCATAGGCGTCGAGTTGCGAGACGTCGACCTCGTCGATATAGACCTTGCCGGTGGTGGGTTTGTCCAGCCCACCGATCATGTTGAAAAGGGTGCTCTTGCCCGAACCCGAGGGCCCCATGATGGAAACGTATTGACCGGTGGGGATTTCCAGATCGACACCCTTGAGGGCATGCACCGCAATTTTGCCGAGCTGAAAAGTTTTGGTGACATTGGTGACCCGCACAATGTTCTTGTTCGTTGTCATGATAGGCGACTCTCGTGGGATCAGGGGACGGCGGCGCCATCAAGGCGGCGGCCCGGTTAAAATTGATTTACTGCTCCACCCGCATGGCCTCGACCGGCTGCATGCGCGCCGCCACCCAGGCCGGATAGGCAACGCCGATCAGGCTCAGCAGACAGCCGGCCGCCGTGGCCCAGAGCAGCGATACCAGCAGCTCATCGATGGGCACCAGTCGGACGGCCTGCCCACCGAAGAAAATGGCACCGTTGATAAGGGCGAACAGGGCCCCGCCCAGAGCGCCGGCGGCGGCGCCCACCAGGCCCTGCATCCCGGCCTCCAGCAAGAACAAACGCATGACGAAACGATCCAGCGCACCCAGGCACTTCATCGTGCCGATCTCGCGAAATCGCTCGGTAACGGCCATTAACTGGGCATTGACGATGCCCACCGCACAGACCAGCAGCGATAGCAGGACGATCCAACGTTGTTTGGGGCTGCTGTCCGCACGCCGGTCTTCGGGCGCCAGATCGTATCCGGAGCGCACCAGCGCCTGCCGCAGTTCCGGTTTGCCGGTGGCCAGCAGACCGTTGGCCACATCGGTGCTGACGTTGACAAAACTCAGGAAGGAGACGGCCAGCACCAGACTCAGGGTGGTGATGAGCGAGCGGAAAAACCGCACCCGGATGCTGTTATAGGCGATCTCTATGGATTTTCGCAGGGGCAGCACCACCTGACGGCGAATGCCGGCGGCGTTCTGGGGCGATTGTGTCGGGGTAATCGCATTGTTCATGGCATCAGCGAAGAGATGCTGTTGGTTTTAAGATTGCTGACCGCGTCAAGTTGCTACAG
>JASFTA010000034.1:0-8658 GCA_050114115.1 Desulfobacterales bacterium
TTAAAGGTTTGGTTCTTTATGAGTACCAGCCTCAGAAAAGGAGCTAAGATGAAAGTATTTATTGCTACTTTGTGGATATCGATTAGACAAGGGATGATGAATATAAATAGTCTCCTAATCACTTACGGTCCAGGACGAATAAGGAACATATCGCTGGTTGTAATAGTCATACTTTCATTTTCTCATTTCAAATCATCCGCATCTGCGGAAACGTCACAAAAGACAGCAGATCAAAATGTTTATGACCTTGAAGGCAATGTGACACTGAATCGACTTATCGAAGATGCGATCAAATCAAATACTAAGATCGTAGCGGCGCGGGAGGCTTGGAAAGCAACCATTGAAGGCCGACGTGTTGCAACAGGACTGCCAGATCCTCAATTCATGGTCACATATTTTCCGGAACCCATCGAAACCCGCAACGGTCCTCAAGACTGGAACGCGACCCTCTCCCAGGGAGTTCCATATCCCGGCAAAATAATTAAAGCCGGCGAAATCGTAGACAAAGATTCTGAGGTTGCCAGGTTAAATTTGGATAAGACGATCCGCGATACCGCCACCAAGGTAAGAATAGCCTTTTACGAACTATCCTATATCCGTGAAGCAAAAAGAGTAGCTGCTAAAAATATTGAACTGATTGCGCATCTTCGGAAAGTCGGCGAAACGGTATATTCCAAAGATCAGGCAGCTTTGATTGATATTGTCAAGGCCCAGTCGCAGGAAGGGCAACTGCAGTATGACATCTTACTTTTGAATGAACTGGAAATGACGGAAGTAACGAACATCAACAGTTTATTAAATCGTCCACCGCAGGCGGACATTGGAAGGCTTGTTGTACCTGCCATAAGGCCTCCCGCTTATAAATTGCCGGAACTTTACGATCTGGCCAAATTAAATCAAGAAGAAATTAAAATGATGGACTCTCTGGTAAACAAAGCGGAAATTAAAGTGGATCTTGCCAAGGATCAGCGTCTTCCCGATTTTAAAGTAGGTGTTTTTTATGCCGAAATCGGTTCGCCTGATGATGAGCCAAGGTCTGACGACGCAAGTGATGATGCCTATGGCGTACAGTTTGGATTTACCGTACCGATTTGGTTTGGCAAAAATAAAGGTCGTATCAATCAAGCGCTAGCAGAAAAATCACGCGCAATTGCCGCCAAAGAGTCTCAAATCAACGATACCCACAGCAATATCCATTCAATTTATTTTAGGCTTCAAAATGCCCTCAGACTGATTACTCTTTACAAAGACAATCTGCTGCCACAGGCAGCAAGCTCAATGGAAATGGCTGAAACTTTGTTCCGGGAAAAACAAACAGGATTTTCCGATTTCATTGAGGCCCAATCAACCTGGTATAATTTTAATCTCGCCGTTGCCCGCGCCACAGCGGACTACGGTAAATATCTGGCGCGTTTAGAAAAGTTAATCGGGCACGGCATAACGAAAAGAGTACCCTTAGAAGCGCTTGATCAAAAGGAACTGGAATGAAACGCCTTTTTATATATTTTTTTATGCTGCTAACTTTGTTATGCCCGCAGGTATCCCAGGCGGGATATAAAGACTTGGTGGATGAATTTAATGCCTACACACCCCCAGATTACATCGTTAGCCGACATTTTCAGTCAGAAAGTCCCGATACGGCGGAGCCGGTAACCAGCCAATCATCAAAATTTGAAAAAGAGCAAAAGCAGATCAAAAAGATGACCGCCGATTGGCGCAATGCCCTGGCAGGTAGCGGTGATCAAATGCCTCGTTTTTTCTCCCCTGATGCAAAGCTTCTTAAAAAGTATAAAGGGGCTGCTTTCGACGACCAAAAAACCTATAACGCAATTCGCAGTTCGTTCGATATAACCACCCTTGAGACCTTGGCCTGGATACGGAATCCAGCCATAAAATCAGCGGAGTACAATTTCTCGGCATCTATCGAATCTTTCAGCCAAGTTGCCAACCTGGATGAAATTCTGCGTCAGTATTCAGCCTACACCGCCAGTATCCAGACCGGCGTAGGACCAATGAAGGGTCAAGATTCGGTCAAAATAAAATTCCCGTTTCCGGGAACGGTTTCGCTCAAAGGCCAGATTGTACAGCATGAAACAGAAGCTGCCTGGCAGTTGTTAGAAGCAGTCCGCCGCGATGTAATTACGGCCGCCCGCAACATTCATTATGATTTGGTGTTCAATCGAAAAGCGCAAAAGATAACAGCTGACACGGTTAACCTCTTTGAAGACCTGGAAGCGGTAGCGACCAGACGCTATGAGGCCGGCAAAACCAGTTTTCAAGATGTGGTCAAAATTCAGGTTAAAACAAAGGTTCTGCAGGAAGACCTGATTACTTTGAAAGAAATGCAGCGCAGCATCGAATCGAGGCTGATCGCCCTTCTCAATATACCCCCAACGAACCAAATCGGCTATCCGGCATTTGTTGATAAGGCAAAGCGACCGCCACAAATCGAAAGGCTGTACCCTGTGGCAAATAGCCGTCGTCAAGAGATTCTGATCAAGCAAGCGCAACTCGATAAAATGCAAGATGTGCTTGAGATGGCCGAAACAAGGGTTCTGCCCTCATTTACGCTTAACTATTCGGCATTTGACAATCAAGCCATCAATAACGTTGGTTCCTTTGCCAAACAGCCCCCTTTTAAAACTTCCAGCGCGGCTTCGAGAGGCGCTGGCCTTCCTCAAGATGTCTGGTTCGGAACGAACGATGCATATGTCAGAGAAATCAGGCAGCAGGTATCGGCTTTAAAGGAAAGCCTGGAAAAAACTAAAGCCGAAGCCGTCAATCAAGTGCGCGAACGTTGGTTTGAGCTGGATCGTGCCCGTCGAGAGAAAGCGCTTTACCAGGATACGGTGGTCAGACTATCCAAATCGGCCCTGGACGTCTCTACCAGTGGTTATGAATCAGGAAACGTCTCTTTTGCCGATGTGATTGATTCTTATGAACTTTGGCTGTCTTCAAATCTCACATTGGAGAAAAAAAGAAGCGAATATCACATTGCTTGGGCGCGGTTGGAACAAGCGGTAGGAGCGCAGTTTTAGCCCGCTTAGTGCTAATCATGATTTATACGAATGATGTCGTCGGAATCTCCGGAGATATAAATGATTATTTCCAAGAATAAAAATGCGATACTAACCATCCTGGTTACTGCGGCGATAACATTTGCATTGACATTCTTTTTATTTAAATTCACAGGTGGCAACACGGCTAAACAGACAGGCGGTAATGCCAAGTCCGACGCTGCAGATGACAACCAAAAGACTGTCTATGTGGGCCCCATGCATCCCTGGATTATATCAGATGAGCCGGGCCAATGTCCGATTTGTGGAATGGATCTCGTGCCCCAAGCCGCCGATGAAATTGGTCAGAATTCATCCAGCACTTCGGAGAGAGAAATTGCGTATTGGCGGGCCCCAATGAATCCAGAGGAAATCTATGATAAACCCGGTAAAAGTGCCATGGGTATGGACCTGGTGCCGGTATATGAAGATGAATTGGTGGGCGGGGTGAACATCAGTATCGATCCTGTCACCCAACAGAATATGGGCCTGCGCACGGCGGAAGTTGTTGAAGGTTACCTCGGCAATACGATCAGAACCTATGGACACATAACTTATGACGAAACACGAACCATTCAGGTGAACCTGAAAACAAGCGGCTGGATCGAGAAGATCCATGTCGACTTTACGGGTAAGCATGTCGAAAAGGCACAGCCCCTTTTTGAACTTTACTCACCTGAACTTGTAGCCGCTCAGGAAGAATATCTCTCAACTTATCGAAGTGTCAATCGAAACTCAGGCCAAACCCCTTCAAGCATTAAAACCGACCTTTTGGCATCGGCCAGACGCCGGCTTCAGTATTTTGATGTGGCGGACAGCGAAATTAGTACAATTGAGAAAAATGGCTTTGTCAATAAAACGCTTACCATCCGATCACCTTCCAGTGGCATCGTCATCGAAAAAAATGCAGAGGAAGGCAGCTATTTAAAAGCAGGAACGACCGTTTATCGCATAGCCGACTTAACGCGGGTTTGGTTGGAAGCCCACATTTTTGAATATGAACTGCCATGGGTTTATGAAGGACAGGAAGTAGAAATGCGTATTCCCTACGAACCCGGCAAGATTTACCACGGCAGGGTTTCCTTTGTTTATCCGTATCTACAACAGAAAACCCGCGACGTTGTCATCCGGCTTGAGTTTGAAAATCATGACCTGGCACTGAAGCCCGATATGTACGCCGACGTTTGGATAAAAACCAGGTCAACTGAAAAAGGCCTGATTATTCCCTCGGAAGCAGTTATTCGCTCAGGGGAGAGAAATATCGTGTTTGTGGCTCAAGCCCAGGGAAAATTCACGCCTAGAAATGTCACCATGGGTGTATCCGTCGATGACGGGATGGTTCAAGTCTTGTCCGGTGTGGCGCCCGGCGAGTTCGTGGTTACATCCGGCCAGTTTCTCTTGGATTCTGAATCCAAGCTGAAAGAGGCCATCCAAAAAATGATGGAAGCCCAAAAGCCACCATCCACTATGAACAAAGAAGACCAGGACGATAATTTTTTTGATGATATGGAAGCTGAAGAAGATGACTTCTTCAATGATATGGAGACGGACCCGGACGATTTTTTTAGCGACATGGAAGACGAGTAATATAGTGAATGCCTGAACGTTATGATCTCAGCCAGTCCTTTAATATTTCATATGATTTTTCAAGCGGTTGGCCGTAGGAAAAGCGAATGATCGTAAAAATTATTGAATGGTCCGTCAATAACAAGTTCATGGTCTTATTGGCGACCGTGCTTGTTGTTTTGGGAGGCCTGTTCGCGATGGCCAACATGCCGCTTGATGCCATTCCGGACCTGTCGGATGTGCAGGTTATTATCTATACCGAATATCCGGGGCAAGCCCCCCAGGTGGTTGAAGATCAGGTTACCTATCCTTTGTCCACAGCCATGCTAAGCGTCCCTTTTGCCAAGGTGGTCCGAGGATACTCTTTTTTCGGCTTTTCTTTTGTCTATATCATTTTTGAGGATGGAACTGATCTGTACTGGGCCCGATCCAGGGTATTGGAGTATCTTAATTTCGTTGCCGGCAGGCTGCCTCAAGGCATCACGCCAAGTTTAGGGCCGGATGCCACGGGTGTCGGTTGGGTCTATCAATATATCCTGAGAGACACTTCCGGAAAATATGATCTGCAGCAGATGCGCAGCATCCAGGACTGGTTTCTGAGGTATGAGCTGACTTCCGTTCCAGGTGTTTCGGAGGTCGCCAGCATTGGGGGCTATGTCAAGCAATACCAGGTGGAAGTCGATCCCAACCGCTTGTTGGCCTATAACATTCCCATTCAGAAAGTTCGCCAAGCCATCCGCAATTCTAACAATGATGTCGGCGGCAAACTGGTGGAGATGGGTGAAACGGAGTTCATGGTCCGAAGCCTTGGGTACATCGAATCTCTACAGGATCTCGAAAATATAGTTGTTTCTGTGGATTCCCTGGGCACCCCCGTGCTGCTTAAGAATATAGCGAATGTACAGATTGGCCCTGAGCTGAGGAGAGGCATTCTGGAATGGAACGGAGAAGGCGAGGTGGCTGGCGGCATTGTGGTGATGCGCTACGGTGAAAATGCATTGGAAGTTATCCGCAGGGTCAAGGAGAAGCTGCAGTCCCTCCAAAAGGGGTTGCCGGAGGGTATCGAGATCCTGGAGGGCTATGATCGCGCAGGTCTCATTAATCGTGCGGTCAACACATTAAAAACCAAACTGATTGAAGAAATGACGGTTGTCGCCGCCATTTGTGTGATTTTTCTCCTTCATTTTCGCTCGGCGTTTGTGGCCATCTTTACCCTGCCGGTCGGCATTTTGATATCATTTATGGTCATGTATCTGATGGGGATTAACGCCAACATTATGAGTCTGGGGGGCATCGCCATCGCCATCGGCGTCATGGTGGACGCCTCTGTCGTATTGGTCGAAAATGCACATAAGCACTTGGAGCGTGACAAAGGAAAAAAGAGCCACACCGAAATCATTTTGGCGTCTGCCAAGGAGGTCGGACCAGCCCTCTTTTACAGCCTTTTGATTATCACCGTATCTTTTTTACCGGTTTTCAGCCTGCAGGAGCAATCGGGTCGTCTGTTTAAGCCCCTGGCCTACACAAAAACCTTTGCGATGGCTGCGTCAGCAATCCTTGCCGTCACGGTGGTACCGGTATTATTGACCTTTTTCATCAGAGAAAATCCTTTCCGGGAAACTGCAACAAGGAAAAAAAGGGTACTGATATGGATTTTGTGTGTAGCAGGTCCTCCTGTTTTAGTCTTGCTGGGAGGGGCCACAGGATTGAATCTGCCTGATTTCAGCCTGGTGTTCGCCTTGCTTGTTTCTTCTTTTGCCCTGATTTGCCTGATTCCTCAAAAAATCCTGCCGGAATCCAGAAATCCGCTCAGCCGCTTTTTTATCCGGTATTATCTGCCCATCATTGAGTGGGTTCTGAAGTGGCCCAAGTCCACCATCCTAATGGCCGGACTCATTTTGACTTTAACTTTTTTCCCCGCATCCAGACTCGGCAGTGAATTTATGCCGCCCTTAAATGAAGGCGACCTGCTCTATATGCCGACCACTCTGCCTGGCATTTCAATTACGAAAGCCAAAGAATTGCTGCAGCAGACTGATAAGATCATCCAGAGCTTTCCTGAAGTTTCGCATACGTTGGGTAAAATCGGCAGAGCAGAAACAGCGACAGATCCAGCGCCTTTGTCAATGATCGAAACCACCATTACATTGAGGCCTAAAGTCGAATACGAAATGATTCGGGTGCCACGGTTTTTCACTGACTGGCCGGATTGGCTTAAGAAACCTCTCACTTGGATCTGGCCGGAGGTGAAAAAAGGAGAAATTGTTCACCAATGGCGAAAGAGAAAAATTCAGAGATTTTATTCAAAATGGCCCGGATGGCTGAAGAGGCCTTTCACCTGGATATGGCCGGAGGAGCGCCATCTGACCATTGATGAACTGGCAGAAGACTTGGACAAGGCCATTCAATTTCCCGGCCTTACCAATGCATGGACCATGCCCATCAAAACCCGCATCGATATGCTCTCCACAGGCATCAAAACCCCTGTCGGCATCAAATTGATGGGCCCGGATTTAGATGTGCTCTCCAAGCTAGGTTCCGAAATCGAGGCTTTGGTCAAAGATATTCCCGGAACCCTGTCTGCTTACAGCGAACGCGTTACAGGCGGTAATTATCTGGACTTTCAAATCGACCGTAACCAAATAGCACGCTATGGGCTTACAATTGGTGATGTTCAGCAGGTTATTATGACGGCCATCGGAGGGTCGAACATAACATACACGGTTGAGGGGCTTGAACGCTATCCCGTCAACCTGCGGTACAACCGCGAGCTTCGAGATAATATCGAAAAACTAAAACGGGTCCTGGTATCAACTCCCACCGGGGCCCAAGTTCCGTTGGCGCAACTGACAGAATTAGCCATTAAGAAGGGGCCTCCAGGAATAAAAAGCGAGAATTCCCGACAGACAGCATGGATTTATGTCGATCTCAAAGGGGTTGATGTGGGCTCCTATGTTAAAAATGCGATAAGGATCGTGGATGAACATATAGCCATTCCACCAGGCTACTCAATCGTGTGGTCAGGCCAGTACGAATACATGGTAAAGGCACGTAAAACCCTTAACATCATTGTCCCCGCCACCCTCTTGGTGATTTTTATTCTGCTCTATATCCACTTTCAGAACGTATCGGAAGCTGCCATTGTTATGGTAAGCTTGCCATTTGCACTGGTTGGCGGTGTTTGGCTGATATACCTTCTTGGTTATCATGTTTCGGTGGCCGTTGTTGTGGGTTTTATCGCGCTGGCAGGACTGGCAGCTGAAACCGGTGTCGTCATGCTGGTTTACCTGGATGAAACTTTTGAAAGATACAGGTCACACGGCAAATTGACATCGCACACTGATCTGAGGGCGGCCATCACTGAAGGCGCCGTAGAAAGGGTACGGCCCAAGCTGATGACAGTGGCAACGACCCTCATTGGTCTCTTACCCGTTATGTATGGATCTGAGGCGGGCCCACAGGTAATGAAAAGAATTGCGGCGCCCATGGTTGGCGGGTTGGTGTCCTCAACTATTCTTACGCTGATTATTATCCCCGCGATTTACGACATTTGGAAGCGATGGGAACTGAATAAGGCCATGGTGATCATTTCCAAGCAGGAAATCAGACCAAAGGATGAAACTTATGAAGGAGATTAAAGCCTTTATCCGGAAAAAAAGGCATCGGAAGTGGCTCATGCTCTATTGCAGGGCGGATTTCATCACGTTACCTTCACAGATGCTATTTCCTTGTATCGAAATTCCGACGCCAAATCCAACATCACCTTTGATTGCAAGACCAGTCAGATGCTCAAACTGGAAGTTATATGCCTGGACAGTGATGAGCCTGTGGTGACAAGCCTGATAAGAGAAGCTGCATTTACGAATCAACCCGGTGATGGGATCATCGTCGTTAAAAATGTAAACAGGATCATAAAAATCAAAACAGCTGAAGAAAGCGTCCTTGCCTTATCTTGATGGGAATCAGCCATTTGTTAGAACGTAAAACTGATGGCATCTATTTATATTATTAGGAGAACTCATGAAAAAAATTAACA
>JASFTA010000035.1:0-8632 GCA_050114115.1 Desulfobacterales bacterium
CACCTTTTCCAAAACCGCTACAAATCCATCCTGTGTCAGGAAGACGCCTACCTGTTGGAACTGGTGCGTTACATCCATCTGAACCCTTTGAGGGCCAAACTGGTGGACGATATGGAAGCGCTGGGGCGATTCCCGTTTTCCGGCCATGGGGTGATCATGGGCAAACACATCCGGCCCTGGCAGGATATCGACAAGATTCTGGCTTATTTTGGCAAACACAAAGGGGCGGCGCGACGCGGCTACCGTGCCTTCGTGACCAAAGGCATCGCCGAAGGTAAACGGGCGGATTTGACCGGCGGGGGCTTAATCCGCAGCGCCGGTGGGTGGAAAGCCTTGAAGGCTCTCAAAAGGGCAAAGGTGCACTTAAAAAGCGACGAGCGCATTTTGGGGGATGGGGATTTTGTGACGAAGGTGCTCTTGCAAAGTCAGGAAGCATTGGCACAACGCTACACATTGAGAGCTCAGGGCGTCGATTTGGATGATGTTGCCAACTACGCTGCCCGGCTTGCCGGTATGGAAAGCGAGGAGATCTGGCAGCCGGGCCGCTACCGGCAACTGGTCATCGCCCGCAGCCTCCTGTGCTATTGGGCCGTCCATGAATTGGGCGAACAAATGACCGTGCTGGCCGGGCGCCTGGGGATATCGAGCGCCGCCGTGAGCAAAGCGGTCAGGCGCGGTGCTGACATTGCACGGGAAAAAGGGTATCGCTTCAACATAAGCAAAAAAGCCAAGCGCGGCGATGGATAGGCGAAATCATGGAAAAGAAAATTTATGAAGAACTCTGCACCAATTACCGCTATTTTCTAACATGGCGACACGCTGCTATCATTATTAACACCTATTTCCAAGAAAAGCGGGTTTGAAGTCGATGCAACCCCAACCGATCAAAATCACAATCGACGATCGGGAACAGTCAAGCGGTGTTCCCCAGGCCCTGGCTTCGATGGATAAAGTCACCACTGTGATCAAGAGATTGTCTATCGGTGATTACGAGGTTGATGGGCGTCTGCTGATCGAACGCAAAACCCTGCCCGATTTTGCCGTATCAGTGATCGATGGCCGGCTTTTCAGGCAAATGACGCGCCTGGCCATGTCACCGCTCAAAGGCGTGCTCATTCTGGAGGGACGCAGTCGTGATCTTCACGACACCGGTATTCGCCGGGAAGCGCTTCAGGGGGCTCTGATCACCACCAGTTTGATTCTGGGGGTTCCGGTTTTACGGTCGCTCGACCCAGGTGAAACCGCTCAACTGATCATTTTCGCCGCCCGCCAATTGAAATTCGCCGCCGCTGGGGGGCTTTCCAGACCGGGATACCGGCCCAAGGGCAAGCGCAAACGACAGCTCTATATCCTGCAAAGCCTTCCGGGGGTGGGCCCTGCGCGGGCCGCCCGTCTTCTGGATCATTTCGGCAGCGTTCAGGAGGTACTGAATGCTAGCATCGATAGTTTGGCATCCGTCGAAGGCGTCGGACCGGAGACCGCCCGAGGCATCCAGCAGATCGTCCGTGAACCGCAGGCGACTTATGGTACTGGCGCCGACCTGCTAACGAACCTATGACCGCGGTCGTCAAATTTGCCGCGTCCTGGGTTGCGGCAGACGTATAGGGGAACCTAAAGCTCGAGAAATGGCAGGGCCGTCACCTTCGATCCCAGAGGCAATTTGGTTTTGCCGGGGTGGACCACATAGCCGGGGGCGGCTTGGGAACCGAAATCTTTCTGAAACGATTTGATGGCGGCAGCCATGGCCGGTCGCGGTGTGGCGGAAAGCTTTACTTCGACAGGGATGAGGCGCCCCTGGCTCTCGACGACAATATCGACTTCTAAGCCCGCCGATGTCCGCCAGAAATAAATCGAGGGCTCGATGCCCGAATGGGTGAGCGTCTTGAAGATTTCCGACAGGACGGCCGTTTCCATAATGGCCCCGCCCATGGGACCCGCGGCCGCATGAGCCGGATCTTGCAGGCCGGTGAGATAGCAGAGCGTGCCGACATCGCTGAAATAGACCTTAGGCGTCTTGACAAGACGCTTGCCCACGTTGGCAAAGTAGGGGCGCAGCACGATCACCTGGTAGGTTGCCTCCAGCACGGAAAGCCAGGCCTTGACCGTGTTCAGCGCCACGCCCAGGTCACGGGCCAGATCGGTCAGGCTGAGCAACTGGGCCGTGCGCGCCGCCAAGGCGCGAAGAAAAAGCTGAAACTGGGATAGATCGCCCACTTGGCGCAGGCTGCGGACATCACGCTCCAGATAGGTTTGTACATATCCGGCATGCCACAGGTGGATATCGCGCCCAGGATTGGCAACGAGTTCTGGATAACACCCGCGCAGAAATTTCGGCCAGAGATCATTATCGGAAGCACCCGATCCTGTGCGATAAGGCCCTTGCGAGTCCCATGGCAAACCCGCCTGCGGATGGCCTTCAGCCTCGCGAAACGAAAGGGGGAGCAGGCGGAGCATCGCCGCCCGACCAGCGAGCGACTCCGTAATCTTCTCGGATAGTAGCAGGTTCTGCGAGCCGGTCAGAATATATTGCCCGGCCCGTTCGCGATGGGCATCGATATGTTCCTTGATATACGGGAGCAAGGCGGGAGCGGATTGAATTTCATCGAAGATGACAGGCGGTGGGTACATGCCGAGAAATCCGCGCGGATCTTCCGTGGCGGCCGTCCGGACGTCCGGGAGTTCCAGGGAGACATAATGGCATTGCCTACCGAAAAGGGTTTGAAGCAGCGTGGTTTTGCCGGACTGACGAGGACCGGTCAGGACCACGGCGGGAAACTCGGATATGGCCCTTGCGAGGCAAGTTTCCAGCGATCTGTGGATATAGTTTTGAATCATTAGGCCTCCAAATAATTGTAATTATGCATTCTAAATGCAAAATTGCAAGTATTTTTGGCCTGATCATTGATTAAGCCTCCACCCAAACCGATACCTTGCCGCCTCGGGTTTTAAACGGCGCCCAGCCCCATTCGTTGGTTTGGACCGTCGCGTCGACATGCCGGGTGATATCCCGATAGGTGGCGTGCGGCTTGCCGGTCTCCATCCATTTGGTGCCGTCCTCGGAGTTGGTCATGAGCACGGCCATGCTCTTGTGCTCGGCGTCGCCCTCAAAGGTCCAGCCGATCAGATGGCGATGATCAAAATAGTCGCGCCGTCGCCCGAACGTGTATTTTCTTCTCGCCTCCATGAACAGGTCGATCATCCCGCGGTGGGAATCCATCCAGATCTCGTGGCCCTTGTCGCGGTAATGGGCCCCGTCGTAGTCGGCCGCAAAGACACAGGGATAACCCGTATCCCGCAGAAGAATCATCGCGTAGGCCAGCGGTTTGAACCACGATTCCACCAGCGATTCAAGGCTTTGCAGCGGCTGGGTATCGTGATTTTCGACGATGGTCACGGCCAGGCCGGGGTTTTCTTTGACCAGCGTATCGTTGAGGATGGCGCCCATATCGTAGTGCCGGCCGAATTTGGAGGCCCGGTGAAAATTGTAATGCAAGGGCGCGTCGAAGAGATGCATGCGGCCTTCGGTTTGGTCGATATAGCGGCGTAGTCGGCTGAGATCGGATGACCAGTATTCGCCGACCGCGAAAAGGTCTCTCTGCGCGTGACGGCGCATGTCGTCGAGCCAATGCTTGAAGAAGATCGACCGGATGTGCTTGACGGCATCGATGCGAAAACCATCCACTTGGAACGTATCGAGATACCATTTGCCCCAGTAATGGGTCTCGCCCCGCACCTGCTCGTGATCGAAATCCAGATCGCAGCCCATCAGAAAATCATAATTGACATTTTCATGGTCCACGTGGGTCTCGAAATACTTGTCTTTGAGCTTGTAGATGTTCCCGTACTCTTTGGTGGCATCGAAGTGCCACCACGCCCATTTCATGCTGGAGTAGGTGTCGCCTCGTCCCGGAAATGAAAAATAGGTCCACAGTTCCTTGTCGTGATAATCGCCCTTTGTGCGATTGCGATCATGGGGATCGACCACAACCACATGATGAACCCATTGGGGGTGATCGGCACCCATTTTATGGTTCAGGACGACATCGGCATAAATCTGCAGGCCGGCCTGATGGGCTTGGTCGATACATTTTTGGTAGTCCGCTCTGGTGCCGTATTTGGTGCGTGTGCTCCCCTTTTGATGGAATTCGCCGCAATCGAACAAATCATACACGCCGTAGCCCACATCATTGACACCGCCCATGCCCTTATAGGCCGGTGGCAGCCATAGGGCCGTAAAACCTTTTGCTTTCAGGGCCGAGGCTCTGTCTGACCATTCACGCCAAAAATTGCCGTCGTTCGGAGAGTACCAGTGAAAAGATTGGATCATTGTCCCTCTGAGCTGTTCCACGATGTCCTCCTTTTTCAAAACTGATCGCGTGATAAGTCCATTTTTTCCCGGTGGTGTTCTCCAGCGGTGCTGGATTCCGCCGCCATTGTTTCATATTTCGGAGCGACCGGGCATTTCGGGATTCAGCATCGATAAAAAAGCGACTACGGTGCATCCTAAACCGGCGCCTGGCAGAACCGCAGCGTCTCGCTCCTCCGAACCTTTACACATAAGGCGTGGATGCTTCGTTTTCTAACCGCTTCACACCAGTAACTCTGATCACTATTGGGGATAGATTCAAATAGGCCCATTTGAAAAATTTGGCGGGTGGGGGTTAATTCGGACATCCAATTCCCTCCCATCCCCGAATGACAAATAAAAAAGGAGAACGCATGCGACCTATCGGCACCTTAATCTTGATTGGCCTGCTGGTCATGGCCTCCACCGTCAGGGCAACCGACGAACCTAAGCGGTCCCCTCCACATGACCACCGGTGGTCTGGGAAACAAGCGGTCATGACGAAGCGATGCAACTGGACTCCGTCCGATTTATGATTATTGTCTCGCTCAAGGTTTTGCCGGCCTTGTTATATCTGGAGTCTGACCATGGAGACGATTACGCCTGAGAATCTGGCGAGTATCGAATTTATTTTAAAATGGAACAAAAACGGAATTAAGCACGAAGACCGGCTCTACGCCCACCGGGTCAACTTCTGGCGCGACATCCTCCCGCGGGTCATGGGGGAGCATATCATGGGGGCCGCCGCGGGTGAGCGCGTTGCGCAGACTTTCAAACCCGGCACGCTTATCCCGCCATCAACCCCCGGCGCCATTCATCAAGTGGCCTTGCGCAATGTGGACGGGCGCCTGGCTGACGGCCGCGCTTATCAACCACGCTACGGACGGTACTACCCACGAGGAATCCTGAATGGCGTTCCGGGTGTCTTTCGCGGCAATGTGGAGCCCTTCCGCTGCACGGCTGTAGCACCAGACAGGATCGCGGCCGATTTCAACCATCCCCTGGCTGATCTTGAACTCAATATCGAGGCGACAATTGAAGACGTGCGCGCCAAGTTCGAGGAACACGGCGGCACTTTGTATGACTGGGGCGAGCAGATCACCGCGGGTCCCGGCATGCAGGCCCGCTGCAACGGGCAGCCGACCGATTTCTTTGCGCCGGAGGCCTTCGCACGCGAAGACCCAACCGATGACCAGCTATTCTACCACCGGCCGCGCATGGTCCAGCACATCGATGCCCGGGCCATTCAGACCATTGCCGAGCTTTACGGCCGGCTGATTCCGGCGGGCAGCCGCGTGCTCGATCTGATGAGCAGTTGGACTTCGCATCTGCCAGCTGACCTTGTTACGCAATCCGTGACGGGGCTGGGCCTGAATGCCGAAGAGCTGGCGGCCAACGAGCTTCTGGCCGAGCGCGTGGTGCACGATCTTAATCGCCAGCCGCGCCTGCCCTTTGACGACGGGGCCTTCGACGCGGCGGTCTGCACGGTTTCGGTGGAGTACCTCACCCAACCCTTCACGGTATTCGAAGAGATGGCCCGCGTGCTGGCACCGGGCGGCATCTTTATCGTGACCTTCTCCAACCGCTGGTTTCCCCCCAAGGCCATCCAGCTCTGGAAGGAATTGCACCCCTTCGAGCGCATGGGCCTGGTGCGGGAGCTATTCAGCCGCGCCGGCGGGTTCGAGCGCCTGGAAACCTTTTCCAGCCAGGGTTGGCCGCGGCCGGACGACGACAAGTATGCCGGCCAGATGCCATTTTCCGATCCGGTCTTCGCGGTCTGGGGGCGGCGCTCCTGACGCCGATGCTTGCCATTTGCGGGTTAAGCCTCTAAGGTGGCGTCGGGGGATCGATCGCGTTTCCGGTTTAATTTGACAGCAGCGCCCGGCCCAGCCGAAACAACACGACGCAGCGGGAGTGTTTGCCCATGACGGATAGACTCGATCGTCAGATCCACTTCATCCGTGAACTCGATCGGCTCAAAAATGTCCAGCGCCAAACCTGGCTGATGGACACCAGCCGCAAGGAGAATTCAGCCGAGCACTCCTGGCACATCGCCGTAATGGCCATGGTGCTGGCCGAGTACGCGCCGGGCGGCGATGTCGATGTGGGCCGGGTCATTCAGATGCTCCTGGTGCACGACATCGTCGAGATCGATGCGGGTGACACTTTCTGCTACGACGAGTCCGGCGTCTCCGGACAGCACGGACGGGAGCAGGCAGCCGCCCGACGGCTTTTCGGCCTGCTGCCGGAGGATATCGGCCGGAAATTCAAGGCGCTTTGGGAGGAATTTGAATCCCGACAAACCCCGGAGGCCCTCCTGGCCAACGCCCTCGACCGACTGCAACCAATCCTCAACAACTACTACACCGATGGAAAATCCTGGCAGGACAATGGCATCTCACGCCGGCAGGTGCGTGTGCGCAATCGCGTCATGGCTGACGGTGCCCCCGAACTGTGGGCTTATATCGACAACCTGCTCGATCGCGCGGTTGCCAAGGGAATCCTGCGTCCTTCGGCACCATGAACCGTGAGGCCATGACCGAAACGATCATTTTCGCCCGGGATTTAACCCGCATCTATCCCCTGGGGGCCAATGAGGTTGTAGGCCTCAACCATGTCGACCTGATGGTTCCGGCCGGTGAGTTCGTGGTTTTGAAAGGGGCCAGCGGATCGGGCAAGAGCACCCTGCTGTCACTTGTCGCCGGTCTGGATGCGGCCACCCACGGGCAATTACAGGTGGCCGGACGCGATCTTCAGCGGCTGACGGAAATGCAGAAGACCGCCTTTCGCCGTGAAGTGGTGGGCATGATCTTTCAGTCCTTCAACCTGTTGCCGACATTGAGTGTCGAGGAGAATGTCTGTTTGCCGGCGCTGCTGGCCGGAGCTCCTTTGCCGGCCGCCACACGCCGCGCCAGCCAACTGCTGGACTGGCTGGGGATGTCCGCGCGGTGCCGCCATCGCCCGGCCCAGCTTTCAGGTGGTGAAATGCAGCGCACGGCGATTGCGCGGGCGCTCATCAACGAACCCCCGCTCATTCTGGCCGACGAGCCCACCGGCAACCTCGACAGCAGAAACGGCGACATGGTCATCGAACGACTGCGCGATCTGAACCGGCTGCAGGGACACACGGTCGTGATGGCCACCCACAGTGACAAGGCCGACCCCTATGCCACCCGTTTCATCCATTTGCGGGACGGCGCCATCCAATTGGATCAAGGCCGCGCCTGATGTTTTTCTGCAAACTTTTCATCTGGTTCAACCTGCGGCAGATCCAACATCATCGCTGGCGGGCACTGGCGGTGGTGCTCGGCATCGCCTTGGGCGCAGCGGTCTTCACGGGCGTGCGGATTTCGGTGCATGCTTCCCTGGGCGCCTTCACCCGCAGCATGGACGCCATCACCGGCCGGGCCGACCAGGTCGTGACCCAGCCCGGGGGACGGGTGCCCGAAGCGCTGGTGGCCCGGTTGCGGCGTCTGCCGGGTGTTGCCGCCGTATCTCCGGTGATGACCACCTACACGCGGTCGGCCGATGGGGGGCGCCCCTTTTTGCTGGTGGGGATCGATCCGCTCCTGGATCGCCGTCTGCGTGACTGGACCCGCGCCGATGCCATCGATGACGATATCGATTGGGAACGTTTGGTGGCGGAACCCTTCACGCTGCTTGCCGGGGAAACCCTGGCCGCCGAGGCGGGCTGGGCCACCGATGCGCGGGTCGTGCTGACCCATCGCCAAGGCGACACGCGTTTCACCGTGGCCGGCCGCATCGCCATGGACGGCCTGGGCAGGGCGGCCAATGGGCGCATGGCGATCTGCGATATCGCTACCTTTCAGGAATTTACGGGCACCAATGGCTATGTCGATCGGATCGACATCCGATTGGATGATCCCGCTTCCGGCCTGGGGCCTGATCTGAGCCGCATGTTGGACGGCGGCCTGCGCGTCGGCCCACCCGGGGCCTTGAAGCAAAGCGGCCAGGGGATGATCCGCGCCTACCAGGTGAACCTCTCGTTTCTGAGTTTTACCTCCCTGTTCGTGGGCATGTTTCTGGTTTACAGCCTGGTGGCCCTGAATGCGGCCTCGCGACGCCACGAACTGGCGATTCTCAGGGCGGTGGGGGCTTCGCGCCGCTGCGTCTACTGGTTGTTTATCGGCGAGGGGGCCCTTTATGGTCTGGTCGGCTGGCTATTGGCGCTTCCCTTGGGAAGCTTTCTGGTGCGCTACCTTTTAAAAGGGATCAGCAGCACCATCTCGACTTTGTTCGTTCGCGTGCACGTGGATCGCCTGACCC
>JASFTA010000036.1:0-8549 GCA_050114115.1 Desulfobacterales bacterium
TTTTATGCGAATGACATCGTAGGGATAGAGGTACATGTCCGCATCCCGGCAACAGCGTGTAAAACAGGCCACCCCGGGATGGCATCCGAATTTAAAAGGGTCCCCAGGGCCCAGAATTCGCCCGTGGTGGTCGTTCAGGCTTGTCGGCAGCGGCATGGTCGCATCCAATCGTGGGAAGATCCAAATAGGCCCGACAACGCAGAAAATGGGCAAAGCCCCGTTTCAGAGCCACGCAACGGCTCATATCACAAGCCGCCGCCGGGAAAAAGGGGTGGGGGCGCCGCGCGCCGCCCTGGCCGGGAATCGTTTCAGGCACCGAATTCAGGCGATCAGCTTGTGAATCAGAAAAATCTGCCAGGAGACGACACCGATAAAGGCCACCAGAACCAGATACAGCAGAGCGCCGGCGTGGACCCGGATCGATTTCAGGAAGAAATTCTTGCAAAGCACCAGAATCAAGAGCCCCGTGCAGGTCAGGCCGTATTTGACAAACAGGAAGGGATAGGGCCCCATCTCCAGGTAAAAGGCCATGATGGGATTTATTTCGGTGGCCCCGTGATTGATCAAAACGATGGTCAGTAGGGCATCCATCACGCTTAAGAGTAAAATTAGCACGATGGTGCCGAAAAGCGATTGCTGATACCAATCGACATAAAGCATTCGCTGCCGGTCGGCGTGGCGCCGATAGTCGACACGACGACCTCCGAAGAGCAAAAACCGAAGGCCCTGCCTTGCGCGACTGCGTCGGTCGTTCCCCGACCGCCGTTCATCAAAAGCAAGTGGTGCTATGTTGCCTGTGGCATCGATACGGCGCTGGCCCCCTGTTTCGTTTTCGTGCCCGCGATAAACATCAACAACCGTTAGCCAACTGTCGTAATCCGATTAATGGAATGCAAAAAAAGATCCAGAGATTTATCAAATTGGCGCGCTGAGAAATATCAGTAGGTTAGCTTGGGGAGCCTGTGGGCAAGCATTCCGGATTATGGAATCAATTTCCTATGGATGAGAATTACCCTTACCTATTATCCATCGGCTCACGATACGCGGCCGCCGTATCGGGTGCCAAAATCCGACTTATTGAGATGCCTTCTGGATGAATTTGGTCAAAAGGCGTGCTTGTGACGCTTGCACACAAGTTTGGGGGCGCAGGAACTTGCGAATGCGGGAATAGGCAGCATTGCGGCGAAACGGCCGCAATGACAAGGCGTGACATACCGAACTCCCCGATAGGGCGGTGACCAACCCGGAGAGATGATGGCCGCGTGAATGCTTTCCGGCAAAGTTTAGGGTTCAGGTGTCAGGGTTCGAAATTGACTGACACCTGATCCCGGGAGCCGGCAACGAATCCAATCCTGGCACATGCCGATCTTTTCGATCCATCAGCCGGAGGGACGGTTGATGCCCAAAGCGTAGAAATCCAGGTGTTCACCGCCCACCATGATCTTGCCCAGTTCGGTGACAAACTCGCCCCGCTGGGGGCTGTCCTGCCAGCGGTTCCAGTCTTCGATCGAATGCCACATCGAGACCACCACCACTCTGTGGGGATCGTTGAGATCGCTCCAGGTTTCCGATGCGATATAACCCGGCCTATCCATGGCCTGGTAACGTGTCTGGATCAGGATCCGGGCCGCCTGTTCGAGGGTGCCGGGTTGGAACTGCCGCGTTATCTGAACCTTGATCGCCATTTCCGTCCTCCTTTCGCGGTTTACTCAGTGGTGCCGTCGGACGGCGCTCGAGAAAAACGCTCTCCCGCCCGCACAATCCCGCGGCAATCGCGTGATGGCTGCATTCGAAACAACAGGGCTGATAACATTGGATGGAGGGCAGGTGGATTAGCAGGTGGCACTATTAAAAACCGCGCGGCTTTTCGCAGGCGACGGGGGCGATTCGGGCGCAGAAGACTGTCCGCAAGCAGCTTAATGCAATAAAATACGACACGGTCGCAGTCCTGTCAAAAAGCCGCTCCAGTTGGTGAGCGGAAGGAATCTCCAGCGCAGGGCCGCCGGCCGCGGCTTCGACTTCGCGTTATGGGCAATCGCCCTACCAAGACTTATCTTGTTGACATGAAAGCCATTCGCACGCTGCTGGACGGAGCCGACTATATCGGCATCAAGACGGTCGAGGCGGAAAATGATCTCGAGGGTTTTCTCCGTCGGATTTTCACTTACCGGCCCCGGTTGGTACGTCTGTTATACCGCCTCCGTGCTCCCCTTGTCCGGTTGCTGGGTTTCCACCAGGATCCGCTGCCGGAAATGAAAGAATGGATTCCGGAAGACTTCCCGATGCTGCCCTGCGGCAATGTCTGGCTGTTCACGGTTCGGGAGGTCAAGCCGGATCGCTACTGGATTGCAGGCTGCCCCCGCGATCGGCACCTGGATGCCGACATGGCCGTGGTGGCGGAACCGCTGGCGGGAGGGCGCCGTCGCTTCCATATCCTTACGGTGGTTCGCTACAAGCACTGGACCGGGCCGATTTACTTCAACCTCATCCGGATCTTCAATCTTCTCCTGGTCGATCGCATGGCCCGCTCGGCGGTACCTTCTGGCAACAGCTGAATTTAACGTCTGGCCGGGGAGCGCCTCGCCCACTAGTGAATATGATGACGATCACCATCCACAGCCCGCTGCAGGTCGCCAACCGGCGCCTCAAGAACCGGTTGGTCGCCCTGCCCGTATTTACCGGCTATGCCTTCCCGGACGGCCGTGTCAGCCCGAAGCTCATTCGGCATTACCGCCGGCTGGCCGATGCCGGCGCCGCCATGGTCGTCGTGGCCAACGTTGCCGTTCACCCCGGCGGGACGACATCACGCCACAACCTGCGTATTGACCGTGACGACCACATCCCCGGTCTGCAACGTCTTGCGGCGGCAATCCAATCCGGCGGCGCCCATGCCTGTATTCAACTCAACCATGCCGGTCGTTTCGCTAAAACCGCGCACCCGCATCTGGCCTCGCCGGTGAATGCGTCCCATCTGGCTTACAATATCGCGGCCATGAAGAATTTCATGCATGCCTTCCCGCTGGAGAAGCGCTTCGGGCTGACCCATTCATTCCTGAAACAGTTCAATTCCTGGCGTCGCGGCATGAGCACCCCCCAAATCGAAGCCTGCATCGCCGACTTCCGCAGCGCCGCTCGGCGGGCACGGGAGGCGGGGTTTGACATGATCGAACTCCACGGCGCCAACGGATATCTGCTGTGCGAGTTTTTATCACCGGCCGCCAACCGGCGTTCTTCCGGCTATGGCGGGAGCTTCGCCAACCGGACCGCTTTTCCGCTGGCGGTGGTGCGTGCCATCCGGTCGCTCCGGCCCGACAATTTCCCGCTGGGCTATCGTCTCCTGCTTGAAGAGTGGGTGCCGGGCGGCATTGATCTGGAGGATGCTGTTGCCTTCGCCCGCTTGCTTGAAGACGAAGGGGTCTGCTACCTATCGGCCGCAGCCGGAACTTTCAATTCGATATTTACAACGCAAGCCATCCGCAAAATGCGGCGCCCCGCCTACCTGCGCGAGGCCTCGGCCCGGCTGACCCGGTCTGTTCAAATTCCCACCATTATTGCCGGGCGGGTGATCCACCCGGCACTGGCCAACGAACTGCTGCAAAACGGCGTCGCTGATCTCGTCGGTTTGGGGCGGCCGCTGCGGGTCGATAACGATTGGATCCGAAAGTCGCTCGCACCCCAAACGCGCATCCGGACCTGCATCAATTGCAACAGCTGCATTAAACGGGTCGTGCTCGAACAGGGTTTCAACTGTCGGCGCTGGCCCGTCGCCCGGCAGCTGCGCACCGACCTCGATCTCAAACTGCTGTCGCGTGATTACCGCGCGCTCTGGGTGATTGCCGATCAGGAAGACCACTGCCGGTTTGAAGCGGCACTGCCCTTGTTGCTGGCGGCCGGACGTTGGGGTTCTCGCCGTTGGCCCGGTCTGACGCTTCTTTTCATGGACGGCGCAAATCATTCCACGGATCCGGCACTAAGCCGTCAGGAATTGATTCGAAAAGTACGTGCGCGGGTTCGCGTGGCCAATGGCGATCCCCGTTCGGTTCAGAGAATGGATACGACGCTCGCTGTGAACCAGGACCGCTTCGTACGCCGCGAGATTCAGGCGGGTCATTACGGGCAGGTGCTCATCGGATTCAATCCGGCCGAACCCTGGCGTGCTCGCCTGCTATACAGCGAAGGGCGTAAAGTGGTCGGTCTGGTCGGCGCACATCCCCAGCCAAACCGTTTGGCCGTGTTCCTGGACCTGTCGGCGACATCGCTCCTGCTGTTGGCCCTCCTGCGCCAGGAATTCAGCGCCCCGACGGAAGTGAAGCTGCACCTGATCCATGCTTTGACCGGAAGCCGGCAGAGTGCCGTCCATCGCTGGCGTCAGTATCGCCGGATTGTGGGCCTCGAGGCGGATGTTGCGTTGAGGACCATTCCGGCGCACGGTGATGTGGCCGCCGCTCTCCTGGCCGAAGCACAGACCAGCGGCTGCGGCAGTATTGTCATGGGCAAACGGGGGCTCTCCGGCATCAAACGCCTGCTGCTGGGTAGCATTTCCCGGGCCGTCCTTCGAAACTTGGAGGGGCGTTCCCTGCTCCTGGTGGATTGAAACCACCCTCGCCGTCCGGCTCATTCGCGAGTCCTTTAATCGCCGTATCGGTAGTGGCCCTCGTTGCGACGCACGTTACGGTGTTCCCATACCCGGCGATGCCGTTTCAGCCGTTCGACCATTTGCGGCAGCCGTTCCAGGATCCCGGCCTCAGGCTCCGGTTGCCACTGTAGATGCCGGCGGGTATAAGCCGTATCGACCGCAAGGGGCCTGTCGACATAGTCGATCATCCAACGTCGCTCATAACGTTTGCGGTTGAACAGCAGTTTGGCGCTGTTTTTCAAAAAGAGAATCCAACGGGCCGCCGAGGTCGGAATGTAGATCGGACCCCCATGCCAATGCTTCTCGCAGGACTGCCGGATAACCGGAAAAAGGTCGTTGTGCGAGGTATAGCCCGCCGGGGCGGCAAACAGGGTTTCACAGCGCTTGAGGTGTTGATGGCGGGCCAGGATCCGGCGCACACACGCTACCAGTTCCCGACGATGAATGAAAGGAAACCCGGAAAGGCCGCGGCCGGGAATGAGACGCCCCACCAGACCAGGCTGTGTCCACAACCGCATGAGACTGTAAAGGGGGGGCAGTTCGCACCAGTCGCTGAAAACACCCCCGATGCGAAGCGCCACCGTTGGCACCCGCAAACTGTAGCGGGCGAGCAGCTTCTCCCCGATGGCCTTGGCCCGGCTGTAAGCCACCACCGCTTCGGGCGCCGTTTTTTCGGTCAGCCGGCGGCCCGGTGGAGGCGGTGGCAGCGAAGCAATACTACCCGCGAAAATAAAGCGTCCAACGCCGGTGCGCTCTGCGCTCACCAGAATGTTTTCCAGACCCCACACGTTGGTGCGTTCACAGGCCGGGGTCCAGTAACGCCCGAAATGATAAAAGGCGGCCATGTGGAGGACGAAATCGATCCGTCGGTCTTCGCGAACCAGGCGTTGCAGCAGGGCTTCCAGACCGTGTCGGTCGGCAATATCGATCAAATGCCAGCGGACGCCAGGTGCCGCAGTTTGAAGGGCGTGGGAGGGCGGCCGGCGGTCGATGCCGATAACCGACCACTCTTGGTCGAGCCCGACGCAGATGGCCGATCCGAGAAAACCGGACGCACCGGTCACGATGATGGATCCCTTGACCATAAGACCGCCCGGGCGCTTACGCGCAATGAATTGCCTTTGAGCGGCAGCTAACAAAAAGGGGCGCAGGATGGCCTGCCGCAAGAAAAACGTTCCGCTTTATCGCATAAAATAGACATTCGCCTTGTAGCGGGTCAAGACACCGATTATTTTAACAACAACATGGGCAGTGTAGCGGAATACACCTCCCGTCATCAAACCGGCAACAGCAAGAAACTCCCCCATGGGTCGGAGCCGATGAAAACCGCGCCCCAGATCAAGGCCGGCCCCACCATCGGTGTTCTGGGCGGCACCGGAAGATTCGGCGCGCCCTTCATCAGGACGTTTATGGCCCTGGGAATCGGCGTTCGAATCCTGGCCCGGTCGCCTGGTCGCGTTGCCGGCTGCTTTCCGGGTGCCGTCGTGCAGCCCGGCAGCATGTTGGATGAAGCGGCGGTGAGCCGCACGTTGAAAGGCGCGGCGGCGGCCTTTTTGATGACACCCGTGGGCGGACGTGACGACACCCGCATCGAGGAGCAGGCCGCCCGCACGGCAATCAGGGCGGCCCGCACCACCGGCCTGCCGCACCTGCTCTATGTATCGCTGATCCAGCCCGGTCCGCCGACGGGTGTGCCGATGCTCGATGTCAAGGCCATGATCGAAAGGCGGATCGCCGCCAGCGGCATCCCCTGGTCCGGTCTGCGCACCGGATGCTACATGGACGCCTGGCTGGACTTTTTCCCGCTTGGCATGCGCCTGGGGCTCTACCTTTTCCCTATCCGATCGCGTTACCGGTTCAGCTTCACTTCCGAACCTGATGTCGCCCGGGTGGTCGCGCTGCTCTTACAGCGCGGCCGTATCCTGAACGACAGTGTCGATGTCATCGATCCTCGTGCGCGCACCCTTCAGGATGTGGTTGCGCTCCACACCCGGATTTCGGGGCGATGTCTGCGCCCGTTGGGAAGATGGTTGCTGCCGCTGTTGAAAATTTTACGACCAACGCTTTTCTGGTGGTGCTTCCCCACCGGCGCTTCGCGGGTGGGTCTGTTTGACTACTTCAACCGTCATGACTGGACCGGCAATCCGGAACGGTTGACCAGAGAGCTTCCCGGTTTTGAGCCCACATCGATGGCCGAGCATATCCGGCACCGCTGCCGGCAATCGTAAAATCAAACCCTCTCGTTAGCTATCCCGCCCAAACGACGGCCGCCAATCAGACCGCCCACCTTCTGATATTACCCCGAAAAAGTACAATTCATGCATACACAACATATCCATAAATCCTCACCTCAGACGTATCTGCCGCCATTAAAACCCATAACAAACTGTTTACTTTGCAAAAATAAATCCAGGTCGCTTTGGCACACTTTATGATCCTATAGCTCTCCAGGAAAGGCCATGAGGTCGTTTACTAAAACACCGCAATGACTGGAGGTCACCATGAAACTGTTCAGAAAGCTAGCGGTCAATGTTCATTCCCAGGTCGAAACCCTGGCCAATCATTTCGAAAACAAGGAGGCCCTTTCCACCAGCTATATCCGCGAGTATGAACGCATCGTGGCCCAGGCCAAGGTCAAACTGGCCCAAGTTGAAGCCGAAGCCGACCGCCTGGAAAAGCAATCCGCGCATCTCGAAGCCCAGGCCGCACTCTGGGCGGAACGCGCCCGGCGCGTACACACAACCGATCAGGAAAAAGCCCTCGCGTGCGTACGCCGCATGAAAAAGGCCCAAGCGGACCAATCTCTCGTTGTCCGGGAGTTGGATGAAACGCGCAATTTGAAACGTCGGATGGCGCAGGACGTGGAACAGACGCTCCACAAACTCGGCGATCTCAAACGCCGTCACCGCCTCCTGACCGGGCGCCAGACGTGCGCCGAAGCGCTGAACGTCGTGCAGCCCTATGAGGCCGGCCTGCCGGACGAAGTCGATGATCTCTACACCCGCTGGGAGACCGACGTCACCGCCCGTGAACTGCACAACCAGACCGCGGCGCCGGCAACGGATTCACTGGCCGAGGCTTTCGATCGCCACGAAGAGGAAGATGACCTGCGGTTGACGCTCGAAGCCCTCATCACATCCCACAATGAAACCAAGGAGTAAGGCATCATGCACATCACCACTGTTCTGAACGACACATCGGCGGCGGACGAATTTGTTCGCGACGACGGCTCGCAACAAGCGCCGAAAGGCCGCGATTCAAGGGCGGCGGCGGCAGGCCGCTGGTTCACCACCCTCAGCCTCTCGCGGGTTCTGCGCTGGAGCGGCGGCGGTGTGCTCGCCGCGGCAGGCATTTCCTTCATGTTCCAGGGCCTGTATTCCTTTACCCCCATCACCCGTCACTGGATGCTGCTGACGACCTGTGCCCTGCTGGGTTTGATGGGGGCCGTCACGGGGATTGGAATGAAAGAGCGCAAGGGGGCCCGCAGTTTTCTCGCTTTTGCGGTCGCCTCCTTCCCGGTGCTGGCCTCGCAGCTGGGCGCGATGGTCTTCTCGCTGCTGGGTCATCCACCGCCGGGCATGCCCCAGCCCCTGGTTTTTTCGATGCTGACCGCCGCACAGGTCGGCGGTTTGACCGCCTTGACCCTCGCAATCATTATTCCCCTGAGCCACCTGGGGTTCGTGGTCCTGGCCCGCCCCCAGGCCCTGCGCCTGACCAGTCTCTACACCCTGGCCAATCTGAGTATTCTTCTGCCGGTGCGTGAAGGTCTTTTCCTGGGGGTTCTCGCCGCCGCCCTGGGCGGCGGACTCTACCTCGCCGATCGCAGATACCTGGCCCGGGATTTTCGGCTGGCCAATTTCGAGGGTCGCCTTTGCCGGAATCTGATGGCCGTGCCGCTACTGGTCATCCTGGG
>JASFTA010000037.1:0-8418 GCA_050114115.1 Desulfobacterales bacterium
GCCAAGGTACTAAATTATGAAAACAGCTACACCTTGCCCAAACATTTCGATCTGGGTGGGTTGCTGGATATCATCCGCGGCGCCCCCGAACTTATCTGGGTGCTTATCGTTGGCGGGATCGTCACCGGTATTCCGTTGGCCGTCATCGGCTATTTTGGCGCCTACTTCACCATTTATGAGTACCGCAAAAATTTACGCCCCAAACTGAGCATCGAAAAAGCATCGACCATTGCACGTAAAATAAAAAGCCGCAAAACCCGCAAGAAAAAGAAGAAGAAAAGAAAACGCCGTTAGGCGCACTTTACCCTGGGGCATCCCCAATGAGGGCGATTTTGAACAACGCCACCCAACTGCAGAGCAGCATTGTCAGTCAAATCATCGACGGATCGATCACGATCGATTCGATTGGTGAATATCAAAGCATGCTCAAGATTTTCCCGGAGAATCCCTATCTGCACCGCGCCCTGGCCGATCTGTTGGCACGACGCCGTTCGTTTGCAGCCGCCGCTGAGTACTACGACAAAACCGCCGGGCTTTTCATCCAGTCCGGTATGGTGCTCCAGGCGATGGTGGCCAAAATGCTCCAGTGGCAAATCGCCAAACCCAATTTAAAGGCCATCAAGCATTTCTATCACCATATCTTAGAACAAAACCCCCGCACGACACCCCTGGGCATGTTCTTTGCGGCCTTGTCCTTTCACGAACTGACAGCGATGATCACACGCCTGGAGCGTTTCGTATTGCCCGCTGGAAAAGTCGTCAAAAAATTTGGTGACGTCGAGGCCAATCTCTATATGATTGTTTCGGGCAATTTAATTCGACGCACCTACCCCAGTTCCAATCAATTCGCTCCCCAGGAACAACTTATTGAAACGCCCGAAATCGAAGTCTTTGGTGATATCTACCCACTGGAGGTGGAACATTTATCGCAATCCTATACGGAAAGCACAAGCCGCGTGGAGCTGGCCAAATTGACCCGGGAGAGCCTCCTGGCGATATGTTCCGACTACCCTTCGGTAACGACGGCCCTGAAAGAATTATTCGCGAATCTGGCGCAAACGGCGACAGCCCATCAGATCAAACGCCGTATGCGCCGCCACCCCATCCCCGTGCGGATCAAACTCGAAGTCCTGCATGTTCATGATCGCCTGCCATCATTTTCCGGCAGCGGTTATGTTCGCGACCTGTCGATCGGCGGCGCCTGTATTCTGCTGGATGATGCCATTGATGATCGTCTGGCCCATCATATGGTTGACAAGGAGGCCCGCATCGCCATGAGTTTGCCCAACGAAGCGATGGCCTTGAATGTCCGCGGCCATGTGATCTGGTCGCGTGAACTTGACAGCGACGGTCACGTGACACATGCCCTTGGTATTCGGTTTCAGCCCATGCCGCCCAATCTCAGCGGCTTGCTGCTGGTTTTCGCCGACAATCTCTATCATGCCAGTTGATCCGCCGATACGCACGGCCCCGTCACCGCCCCCCGACCTTCTGCGCGTGGGGGTTCTGTCGGATACCCACGGTTATCTGCACCCCCAGATTGCCTCCGCTCTGCAAGGTGTTCATCGCATCATCCATACCGGCGACATCGAATCACCGGAAATTTTAACCGCCTTGGCCCAGATGGCACCGCTCAGCCCCATTCGCGGCAACATGGATTTCGGTGACTGGGCCGCCGCGCTACCGACCGAAGATTTTATCGAAATGGGAAATATTTTGATCTATGCGCTTCACGATCTAACCCGGATAACGCTCGATCCTGAAGCTGCGGGGATACGGGTCATCCTCAGCGGCCATACCCACCAACCCCAGGCCCGCTGGCAGGGCGACCGCCTGTATTTAAATCCCGGCAGTGCGTCACTCCCGCGCCACGGGCTGGCTCCCAGCGTGGCCATCTTGGAAATCAACGGCGCGCGCATTGCTTATCGCATTATCGAACTGGCGCCTCTATAGGGCCCATTCCAAAAGGGCCTCGATCATGAATGCCATAACCTTGGGGTCCCACGCTGCGTGCCTGCAGCCATACAGTCTGTATCCTTTTCTTTCGCAGCGCTTCACACTGTCTTGTAACCCGGCTCTTTATTGGGAGACAGGCTTAATCCTGACGCTCACGCGATGCCATCCACTGCAGCGCAGCTACAGCCAAAATACCGATTAAAGCCAATCCAGCGGCCGTAAAAAATTCGGTGTTCAACGCCGTGGGCAGCACGTTTACCATGGCCAGGCCACCGTCCTGCAGGGTAGCGGTTTTCCACGGCCATATTTTGCGCAGCGAACCGATCATCAGGCCGGTCAGACAAGCCAGGGTCAATTCGTGGTACCGGTGCAACAACCAGTTTAAGATGCGCACAAAAAGGATGAGGCCGGTCGCGGCCCCGGCTGCAAACACAATCAAGGTTACCAGATCCAAACGGTGGACGGCTTCCAGGATCGTTTGGTATTTACCGAGGAGTACCAGAATGAAGGAACCGGAGATACCGGGGAGGACCATGGCGCAGATCGCGATCGCACCACAGACGAATAGAAATAGGCGCGAATCGGGCGTGGTGATGGGCACAATTCCCACCAAAAGATAGGCAGCGCCAGCGCTCAGGAACAGCCCGGCCATCGTCGCTCCCTGCCAGGTCGCGATACGGCGTCCGACCATCAAAGCCGATGCCAGAATCAGACCGAAGAAAAACGACCAGACACTCACCGGGTGGTTGACCAGCAGCCAACTTAAAACTTTGGCCAATGAAAAAATGGCGCACAGGATCCCGCCGAAAACCGAAAACAAAAAGGGTAGCGGGATCTTCTGCAGGGCGGCCTTGATTTGCAAAGCGGCCAGGCGGCGGAGAAAGCCAACGTCAAATGATCGGATCGACTGCAACAATTCTTCATAAATCCCTAAAACGAGTGCCATCGTTCCTCCGGAAACACCCGGCACCACATCAGCCGTGCCCATGCAGAAACCCTTGGCGAATAGAATAAGGCATGCTTTGATCGTACGTGGTTGCCCATTGTTCGGTGATAACTTTGGCGTCTGCGTTCCAGGGTTCATGTATCAATCACTCCACTATTCGCAAGGGCGCGGCGTCGGCCGCGTCGCTTGGTGAGGCTCACTCCGCACCGCTTACATTGAATTCGACGCGGACAAGGTTTCGACCGACATCAACAATCGGCAGCTGGTAGGGATGGACATGCACCCTCAAGGTCCCTTGGCGCACTTCCGGCACTTCATCAAGGGCCCGCAATTCTTCTTCAATGTCAGGACCTTTCCACAACCACAGGGCCGCGCCGCTGCGAAGTAAGGGCATGACCAGATGGGTTAAACCAACGATGTTCGTGACGGCCCGGCTGACGATGACCTCAAAATGGTTTGGGGGCCAAAGCCCCCGGACGAAGGCTTCGATACGCGTCTGACGGGCATCCACGTGCTTAAGGTCAAGTTGCCGAATCAGATGGCGTATGAAATTAATCTTTTTGCGCGAGCTGTCGATCAAGGTCATGGAAACCATGGGCCGCAGAATCTTAATGGGGATCCCCGGAAAGCCGGCCCCCGTGCCGACATCCAGAATACGGCCGCCCGACGGGATACGGTCGATCGGGGCGATCGCGTCCAAAAAATGCTTGATCGCAATATCTTCTGGGCGTGTAATGGCGGTCAGATTGAATTTGCGATTCCAGTAGAGCATTTCGCACATGTGGCGATGAAGGCATAACGACTGCGCGGAGCTGATCTGCAGCCCCAGAAAAGCGGCCCCCTGTCGCAGGAGCTTATGCCAGTCGTCATCATTCATGGACCATAAAAAAGCGGCGGCTGTCGCCTCCGGGCGGACAGCTTGGCCGCTTGCCTGGTTTCACGGCTTCCGACGTTGTCACCGTAGCATCTCGTCAGACCGCTGATCGTAAAGAGGGTTCCCCTTGGGCGTGGGTCAGGTGATGCAAACGCGTTTGACTTCACTGATGTCGGTATGCAACCCGAACGATTTATGGATACCGTCCTGTTTCAAAGTGTTCATCCCCTCTTCAATGGCCTTCTCAAAAAGCTGGTCGGCAGGCGCCGCCTGTTTGATAAGCTTCTTGATGGCCTTGGTGCCCTCCATCAGTTCATGGATGCCCATCCGCCCTTTGTAGCCCGTACCGGAGCACTTCTCGCAACTGCCGGGCTTTTGGAGTTGCAGTTCGTCGGTGTATTCGATGCCGGAAGCTGCGAAATACTCTTCGCCGTAGTCTTCGACGATACTGTCGAATTCTTCCCGATCGGGATGGTAGGTTTGACCGCAGGTGCACAGACGCCGTACGAGCCGCTGGGCCAAGACCGCAAGAAAAGCATCGGAAAAATTCAGTGGATTGAGCCCCATATCCAAGAGGCGCGTGACGGTCTCAGGCGCACTGTTGGTGTGCAGGGTCGAAAAGACCAGGTGACCGGTCAAGGATGCCTCCACGCCGATGGATGCGGTTTCCTCGTCGCGCATCTCGCCGATCATGATGACATCGGGGTCGGCGCGCAGAAAGGCGCGCATGATGCGGGCGAAATCGAGCCCGATTTTGGGTTTGGCCTCGACCTGCCGCAAACCGATCTGGGAAATTTCAACGGGATCCTCGGCCGTCCAGATTTTGACCCCCGGCTTGTTGATGTGCCCCAGCGCCGCGTGCAGCGTGGTGGTTTTCCCGGAACCGGTGGGCCCGACGACCAAGACCAAACCGTAGGGTTTGGCGAGCACATTTTCCATCACGCCATAATTGCGTTCGTTGAGGCCCATGTCGGCCAGTTTCATGGCACCAGCGCTGGCCAGGATGCGAAGCACGGCGTCTTCATAGCCCCCGGCCGTGGGCAAGGTGGCCACCCGGAGTTCAAAGGGGGGAATGCCCTTGCGTTTGAACTTGATTTTACCGTCCTGGGGGAGACGCCGTTCGGCAATATCCAGGCCGGAAATGATCTTGATCCGGGAAATAATACCCCGGGCCAGCGCATTGGGGACCTTGATGTATTCCTGGCAAACACCATCCATGCGAAAGCGGATGTTGGTGGACTTGGTCTGGGGGGAAGGTTCGATGTGGATATCGGAAGCGTTTTTGCGATAGGCCGCGATCAGACACTGGTCGACCAGCTTGACCACCTTGCTGGAACTTTCATCGGCTTCGTCGGCGGCCTCGTCGGCTTCTTCCTCTTCTTCAAAAGAAACGTCCAGAATTTCATCGAAATTATCGATGACTTCGCTGCCGCTGGCCATGTCGGCATATTGTTCCGTGGAGTAGAAGCGGTCGATATAAGCCAAGATGTCTTCGCGCGTGGCCACATGGAAATTGATCTTGCTGGTTTTCATCAAGGCTTTGATGTTGTCCGTCTTGTTCAAATTTCGCGGGTCGTCGACGAGGACTTCGACCCCCTCCTTGCCCCAGTTCATGGGCACCCATAATTCGTGCTTCAGAAAGGTTTTCTTGAGGTTGCCCAGCAATTCGTAAGGGGTCGGGAAGTCTTCCTGATAGGACTTAAAGGCACAGCCGTAAAACTGGCTGAAGGATTTGCCGATATCATCCTTGGAGACGCCATAGTTCTCGATCAGAACGGCCTCGACACTCTTGCGCGTTTGTTTGGCTAAACTGGCCGCCTTCTGCAGTTGATCGGTGCTCACGATATTTTGCCGCAGCAGATAGTCATACTTGGATCCGCTGGAAACCCGGGAGCGGACTTGCTCCAGTCGCTTTTGGATTTCTTGATCGTCCGGCGCGTTTTTTTCGGATTCCTCATAGAGATCCAAGGATAAATCGCGATGGTCGCGCTTCTCCATCTCTTCGCCGAGCAGAAATTCGATGCGTCCGCGCTTCTCGGCCGCAATGCGCTGATCATCGACGATTTTGGTAATTTTGTTGAACAATTCATTCGGCGAATGCAATTTCAAAAGGCAATCCGCAATTTCCGGGACGATTTGTTCAGGGGGATGGTCGACCACAAGGAGTTTCTCGAATTCGGCCATGGCTTCTTCGAACAGCCCTAAATCTTTAAAGGCCGAACCGCTGTCCACGATTGCCGGGATATCCTCCTGTCCCGAAAGCGATTTCTTTAGCATCGAGATTTCTTCGCTGGAAACACTTCCGGCCTCATCCTTTTCCTTCTCCTCGATTTCTTTTTTGAGATCGAGTATTTTGGATGCAATCGATTGCTTCTGTTCGTCATCCAGGTCGGGAAAGTCCGACAGAAGCTGTTCGTAAATCAATAAGGCCTCTTCAAACAGGCCCATTGAAAAACAAACCTCCGCCTCGTTGATTTTGGCTTCGGGAGTGGTATCACTCGCGGGTTGTGCTTTGGCCATTGTCGACCTCTCGTTTATATCCCCACATCCGGGTTTAGTCGTCGCAAATTACGTTGCGTGGCGACCATCGATCCAAATCAATGGTGCCCACGGCTAACGTTTGAACAATCCTTTAAGTTTGCCTACTGGTTTTTCCGCTTTAAGCTGCGGGAGAATGATGTCGCAGTTAAGTTTAACCATGGCGATGGATACGACCGGCCCCATGATAACCAGCAAATAACCCTGGCCCGTGGCACGCAGGTATAAGCGACCATTCTCGTAAATAATATCCGCCTCGCGCATCCTTTTGATCACCGGCATCAGTTTGGGCCAATCGCGGTAGTCGGGGGGCAAGGACGACGATTGCGGATCGATGAATTCAAATTGCACCCGGCCATCGCGGGATAAGAGCACGAGACCGTAGACCCCGTCCATTTTGAGTACATCTTTAAAGATATCTTGCATCAGGCGTTCCCGATTATTTTGAATAGCATATGGGCCCAGATTCAGAAAGCGTCGCTCAGAACTTGAATGATCTTGTCGCGTGGACACTTGGGATTGACCGTAATCACGGTGTTGTGATCACCCGCCAGCATAATCGTATCCGTCTTAGCCCCGCTGTCGAAATAGATCAGCTTCATTTTACCCAAACGGCAGGTCGACCCGAATTCGCCGAAAAGCTGCATTAGACCGACAACACGATCATCCTGATAAATGTCCTCCAGGCCACACCGGTCCCCGACCTGGTTGCGCAGCAGATTTTTGACGCGTTCAACGATCGAGGTTTCCTCAGCCTCGATCAGGGCCGCCTCTTCGAAAACCGTATCGTCCAGTGTTTCCCCCGGCGTATCCGGTTCATCGGCCAAGTCCATTTCGGCCTCATCTTTGATGCGCATGGCTTCGAGAATGATGGGTTGGAGGTCACTGTTGATATTATTTTCGATCGACGGGCAGTCATTCTGGATCGACAGGGTTACCTCTTCCCACGCGAATATCTGATAAGCGGCCTGGAGCCCCTTGATCTGGTCGACACGTGCATCCAAGAGCTCGCCTTCCCGAAAAAACAAAACACCGCCGGCGCCACTTGATTTGTCCACCAAGCGGATCGTACACGTGCGCTCTTCCATCTCCATTAATTGTAAAAACATCCCCGAAGACACACTGTGCAACGTACCGCCATCGGATTCTTTGCGCAGGGTTTTCATGATTTGGCGCGCCAGATCTTCGATTAAAAAAGGCTTGCTGATATAACCGACCGCACCGCCTTCCTGCGCCAAGCGCTTCATTTCAGGCGTGCTGTAGCCCGTAATGATAATGACGGGAATATCCGGGTAGTCCTCCATGATCTTGGCCAGTAGACTGAACCCGTCCATGCGCGGCATTTTCAAATCGGTAACAACGAGCGCAATCACATGTGTTTGCAGCTGCGCGACGGCCTCCAAACCATCTTTGGCCATAACCACCGAAAAAGTTTCACGATATTTTTCAAGCCCTTCCTTGAGCGCCTGAAGCATTTCCAGATCGTCATCCACGAAGAGAACCTTGCGAATCATGCCTTCAACCTCTTGATGTGGTTTTAAGACGCCTTATCGATATCAACGATTTTGACACCGGCAACATAGTCGATGGCTTCATATTTCTTGATGTTGCCAATCTTGTGGGTGATATCATTCATGCGTCGAATCTGATCATGGGCGCGCACAATTAAAGGATAAGCCGGATCGTGCGCGGTAAAAGTCGTGAGCATCTCGTTGATGATATTGGTGACAATCGTCAGCGGTTGGTTAAAGCGATGGGCCACCCCGCCAGCCATTTCGAGCACGCCCTGAAATTTCTGCCGATTGTATTTTTCCTGCAACTGTTGAATACGGTTGGAGACATCATCGATAAGGCAGCTTATTTTGTGCGCACGACCTTCAGTTCGGACCAATGTTGCACAAAGTCTGACATAGCGCGCATGCCCCGCCGTCGGCATCAGTTGCAAGATGACTTCTTCGCGACCAACCTTAACAAGATCAGCTAAAAACATAAAAAACAACTGTCGGTCTTCGGCAATCAGAAAATCGGTGAAAGACAGGCCCGCCAGTTGATGCTGCGTTTGCCCCATGACCGAGGCGGCCAGGAGATTCGCTTCCCGAATCCG
>JASFTA010000038.1:0-8401 GCA_050114115.1 Desulfobacterales bacterium
TCGCCACCCCTGGACTTCGGCCCGCCCGCGGCGGCCGGTGTCTTGTCTCCCAGGGCCTCCATGACGGCATCGAACAGAAGCGAAGCGTTGACCGGCTTGAGCAGAAAACCCTCGAGGCCGACCTTCGCGGACAGCCCCATGACCTCTTCACGGCCGTAGGCCGTCACCATGATGATGGCCGGTATTTTGGCCAGGCCCGGATGGGTTTTGATGCGGCGCGATGTTTCGATCCCGTCCATGCCCGGCATTTTCCAGTCCATGACCACGAGGTCGAAGGGGCGTTCGGCCGGATTCTCGAGCTCGCTCAGGGCCTCGGCGCCCGAAGCCGCCAGACAAACCTCGAAGGTAAACGATTCCAGCATCTCCTTGAAGATGGTGCGGCTCGTGGCGTTGTCGTCCACCACCAGGACCTTGAGTCCCCGCAGGTCGTGTCCCGGGATGAATTGCTGCCGGGCCTTCTCCGCCCCCAGACCGACAACCACCGTGAAATGAAACTGGCTGCCCTGCCCCGGCTGGCTCTCCACCCAGATCTCGCCCCCCATCATCTCCACCAGGCGCTGGCTGATGGTCAGGCCCAGGCCGGTACCGCCGTACTGGCGGGTGGTGGAGGTATCCGCCTGGGAAAAAGACTGGAAGAGTTTCCCGATCTGCTCCTCGGTGAGCCCGATGCCGGTGTCGCTCACGGTGAACTGCAGTTCGAGGCCGTCGCTGCGCCGGGAGCGAACCCGGGTGGCCACCACGATTTCACCGCTCTCGGTGAACTTGACCGCGTTGCCGGACAGGTTGAGCAGCACCTGGCCCAGCCGCAGAGGGTCGCCGACCAGAAACCGCGGCACGTCCGCGCCCGTATCGAAAAGCACCTCCAGATCTTTTTTCTCCCGGGCTTTGACGGTGACCAGGTCGCCCAGGTTCTCCAGCACGTCCTCGAGGTTGAAGTCCACCTCTTCGATATCGAGCTTGCCGGCCTCGATCTTGGAGAAGTCCAGGATGTCGTTGATGATCCCCAGCAGCGCATTGGCCGAGAACTGGATCTTGCTCAGGTAGTCTTCCTGTTTGGGCGTGAGATCGGTCTTGAGGGCCAGGTGGGCCATGCCGATCACGGCATTCATCGGTGTGCGGATCTCGTGGCTCATGTTGGCCAGAAAATCGCTCTTGGCCTGGGTGGCCGCCTCGGCCTTGGCCCGCTCTTCGTTGAGATCCTCCATCATGTTGAGCATGGCGGACTGGGCCTCGTCCAGTTCCCTGACCTGGGCCTGGAGATCGTCTTCCATTTGTTTACGCGCGGTGATGTCCAGGAGCGAGGCCATCACGATATCCACATCACCGGTGTCATTGCGGATACAGGAACAGGTCAAATTGGTGCTGACGATATTGCCGTCCTTGCGGACAAAACGTTTATCGAGAGAGTAATTGTCGATTTCACCGGCCAGCAGGCGCTCGTATTCCTTTAGATCCCGATCGAGATCCTCAGGATGGGTCAGCGCGGTCCAGGTGGTCTCACGCAGTTCGTCCAGGCTGTAACCCAGCATTTTCTGTAACTGGTTGTTGACCTCCATATAGCCGCGACTCGGTGAGGTGATCGCCATCCCCACCTGGGCGTTTTCGAAATAGCCGCGAAAGCGCGCTTCCTTTTCGCGGATGTTGTCCTCCATCTGTTTTTGTTCGGTGATATCCTCCTTGACCGCCAGATAGTGGGTGACCCGGCCGTCACGGGCCTTGAGCGACGATATCGAAACCGCTTCCCAGTAGCGTTCACCGTTCTTTTTCTTGTTCAGCAGCTCACCCCGCCACTCGTTGCCGGCCGTGATGGTCTGCCAAAGCTCGGCATAGACTTCCGGCGCGGTTTCACCGGACTTGAGAACGCGAGGATTGAGCCCGATGGCCTCCGCGGCCGTGTAGCCGGTCACTTCGGTAAATTTGCGGTTGACATACTGGATGGTGCCTTGGGGGTCGGTAATCACCACCGAAGCCGGACTTTGCTCGACGGCCAGAGACAATTTCCTCAATTCCGCTTCGGCTTCCTTGTGTTCGGTAATATCCAGGTTCACGCCCACCACACGCCGTGCTTCGCCCGCGTCGTCGAGAATGACGCGCTGGGCCGCATAGATGTGGCGGATATTGCCATCGGCCCGTTGGATCCGGAATTCGACCTGGCCCTGCCCCTTGCTTTCAACCGCCTGTTTCAGGGCCGCATCGACCCGGGGCAGATCATCGGGCAACACGAGTTGCTGCCAGTCCTTATAGCGAATGGCTTTATCACCGGGAAGGCCATAAATGTCGAACATGCGCTCGTCCCAGGCCGTCCGGTGGGACTGCACGTCCCAGTCCCAGACGCCCAGTTCCATGGCATCGATTGCCAGCGCCATGCGTTCTTTGGCTTCGGTCAGCTCCCGGGTGGCACTGTCGATCCGCTGGGTGATTACCTGGCTCCTTTGGAGCAGCGTTCCGATGAAAATGGTAATCAGAAAAGATCCGGCGATACCGCCTAATAGGGTAAGGTCGGCCAGTTCTTCCCGGGGACCGTTGGCGAACTTTTCGTTCATGAACCAGTTTATGATCAGATCCGCGCCCGCACTGACGGTGCGGGTGGTCACGACGTGCATGGCACCGGGCACAGGCCCCCCCACGACTTCACGCAACGGACCAATGCCGCCCGGCTCCTCGAATTCCGCCGTAATTTGCAGTTGGATGCCATCCAGTTGGTGAATGTCGAACAGGCCCTGGACGATGGCATTGAAATTGATCAGTCCGATGACCACCAGGGGGCCGTGCTCATTGCGGGTGGCGAGCGCCACGGGTGAATACGAGCCGCCATCCTCACCCGTAAACGGAGGGCCCAGCATGATCCGCCCGGTGTTTTCCGAGGCAACCTTCACGGTATTGGCGAGGGCCGGATAACGGCTCATGGAGGCCTTCGGCGACAACGGTCCTTCAGGCTCGATGGAGAACTCGACGGCCCAGCCTTCCCAGTTGAGACGTGGGCGCGCAATGGCGGCGGATTCCAAGAAATAGGCCGTGGCCCGCGATTCCAGGCCGTCCACGGCGCCGAGGAATTCGGCCTCGGTGACATTGCTGGAATTCTCGAAGAGAATGGCCAGCCCGGACAGGGGCGCATAGCTCTCTTCGAGCCAGTTTAGAACCGTCCCGGAAAGCCATTGTCCCACCCTGTTGGCCTGCGTCTTCCAGGCGTCGCGGGCATCCAAGCGAAAGGCCTCGCTGAGGGCATACGAGCCGCCAAGGCCCGCGCCCAGCAGTGCGATCAGGAGAATCCATTGAAATTTGATGCGCATGTCCTGATTCCTATCGTCGGGATTACTTCTGCACGTTGATGCTGAAAATGGGTCGAAACCCGCGCGGTGCCAAAGTGGAGGCCGAATCCCAGGTACGGATATTGCTGCGATCGACGACGACGACCTTGGGGGCCACATGCCGCAGGTAATTTTTACCCTCCAGAATCCTTACAACCATATCGGTGGCAATACGGGCCTGCAGCACAGGCCGATCACTCGGCGCCGCCAGGATGTGACCCCGGCGGATACCGCGATGCACCCCTGGTTCATAGTAATAGGATAGGATTTTGATCTTGTCGCTCAATCCGCGGGTTCGCAGGATTTTGACAGCCGCTTCGGCCGTGACGGCGGTTCCCACGATGAAGTCGAGGCTATCCGCATATCGGTCGAGAACATCCTCGATCAGCTTGCCCTGGGCCCCACTGCCCGTGTCCCCGTAGAGCGTATCCACGATTTCAATCGCGCTGCCTTCGATCGCCTCCCTGAATCCGGCATCGCCCGCCTGGACCCAACCGGCATTATCAGGCCCCGGAAACCAGGCGACTTTTACAGGGCGCCCCAGCTGGGATTGCATTTTCTGCAGGTAGCGGCCGGACTCGAATCCCATATCCTTGAAAGACACGGCGGCCCGTGCCGCGATCTGTTTCGAGGACAGGCCGTTGATCAGGTCGATGACCGGTATCCCCTTATCCGCCGCCTGCGCCACGAGATCGTTCAGCCCTTCCAGGGAAATGGCGCCAATGATCAGACCATCCGGTGTTTCCGATAAGGCCGCCTCGATCTGTCGGCGCTGAACCGCCAGTTGGCCGTAGCCACCCGCCTCCTGGATGGATAAACTAATCCCCAGGCGGCGGGCCTCGTCGATGAGTCCGAAATTGACGCCCAGCCAGTAGGCATCCTTGAGGTGCGGAATGAACACCCGGATCCGCCATGGTTTGGAAGCCTTTTCCAAAGGCGTGTACTGCTGCGATTGCCGCTGCATCGCTTCGTTGAAGGGCGGCGTCCAAACATCGACCGCCAGCGGATACCAGGCCTCACCGGCCTTCAATCCAGTGGGAATGGCCAACGCGAGCATGATGCCAGCACAAACAAGCAACCGCCCGACCCCGCGGGTAAGTCTGCCTGCGCTGTAATGAGTGGGGATGGACCCGGTTATTTTCATTCCACGTTCCTTTGCTAATGGATTTTATACTTTTCAGCGGCGCCGTTGGCCCTGAAGAGATCGTTGATTTCCTTCTTCAGCTCGATCATCTTCAGCTCGCGGCCGATGGCCATGTGCCGGAAGCGGGCCAATTCGTCGAATTTGGTTTTCAGTTCTTCCGAGGTTGACTTGATTTCGGTGACATCGACCCACCAGCCAAGAATGGCAGACTGCCCCTCATATTCGATTGTGTAGTAATTCGACAGCACATCGCAGACCTCGCCTTGGGCATTGTAGACCTTTAATTCATAGTTGCGGACAGTACCTGTTCTTTCCAGTTCTTGGAGGATATGCTCGCGTTCTGCGGGATTGACATAAATATCGATGGTGCGATTGCCCTGCGCGGTGCCAAAAAAATCAACCAGTTGGGCATTGGCATACTTGATGACACCCTCGACGCTGATCCCGACCGACACCGGGCTGGTATCGAGGATGCCCTGCAGACGCTCCTGCTCATCGGCCAGCTTGGCCTCCATGCGCTTGCGTTCGGATATATCCATGAACGTCACCACGGCCCCCACGACCCGGCCGTCCTTGTGAACGGGCATGCTCGTGTATTCCACCGGAAAGCTTGTGCCGTCTCGGCGCCAGAGCACCTCGTCGTTAACCTGGGCGCTGGTCCCCTCGGTGTAGGAGCGGTACATGGGGCAGTCTTCGCAGGGATAGGTCGAGCCGTCCGGGCGGGCATAGTGGACTTTGTCATGAATACCCTCACCGATGAGTTCCTCCGGTTCGTACCCCAACAGCCGGCTGGCCGCCGGATTGATGAAGGCGATCTTGCCTTCCACATCGACGCCGAAAATCCCCTCCCCGGCCGAATCCAGCAGCAGGCGCGCACGCTCCTCGGCCTCCGCCAGCAAATGCTGCTTTTCCTGCAGTTCGGCCGTGCGCGCATCGACCTTATCTTCCAGATTGTCGCGGGCCCGCATCAACGCCCGGCTGGTGCGCTCCCCCAGGATCAGCACGATCATTACCGCACCCACCGACAGGACGAGCGTAAAACCCAGGACGCCGAAAACCGTCCAGCGGATCTGGTAGTAGGCGGCCAGGGCCTCGGCCACGTCGATTTCGGTGACCAGGCCGACCCCCAGACTGGCATGCCAGAGCCAGGCACCGAAGACCGGCACCCCGCGGTAGTCACGGTATCCGTTGGTGTCGATCTCGACCCTGGATTGCCCGCTGGTTTGGCCGGCCTGCTGCATGGCGGCCATCAGTGCGAGGGCCCGGGTAGCCATACGATTCAAAGGCAGTTGATCACGCTCGACCGCCGCCGGCCGCCCCTCCAGCAGATTAACGCCGGGATCTTTCAAGGCCACGTTCAGGACACTGGACTGATCTTTGGCGATCAGTCCGATTCGGCGCAACTGCGCCTCGAAGCGGCTTTCCGAAAGGAGTTCGCCCTGGGCACTGAAGGCGTAGGTCTCCCCGGTTTCCCGCGTTCTGGCAAAGGGCAGCTGCTTCAACAGGTCTTCGGACGGGTCCACGCGCAGGGCCAACACGGCCAGGACGCGCCCGCCCGGTTCCCGGATGGGACCCATGAAAAAAGTCGAAGATCGATCGCCGGCGGCATCGCCCGTCGACCCGGACGACAGATCGCTGTTCGCGCTGATGGGGGGAACGAACAGGAGTTCGCCCTTGAAGGCCCGCTGGAGCAGATCCGGCCGCTTCCGTGCGATCAGGTTGCGCCGGCCGAGATCGGCATCCTCCCGTGCGCCGATCGTGATGTTGTCGCGGTCGAAGATGTAAAACCCGCTGTTGGCGAACATTTCTTCGTTGGTCTCGAAAAACTTGCGGAAGCCCCGCAAGGCCGTGGAGGCCTCCAGCGCATCGCGGTCTGTAGCCACCGCCGCCAGCCGCTGGGTCAAGACCACCAGGTCCGGATCGCGTCCCAGCAGCCTCAGGGTAAAAGTCCCCTGGGCCAGCCAGAGGTCGAGTTTCTGGTTGGCGACCTTGAGCGTTTCGGTGAGGTCTTCAGCAACGCCGCTCAGTATTGCCGTGCGGCTGCGCTCGAGCACGAACCAGCCCAGCAGCCCGATGACGATGACAAAAACACTCAAACCGGCGATAACCAGGCCGCGGAACCAGCGCGACCCGAACTGGACCGCGACCCGCTCCCGTTTGAGCACGCGGATCAGCACCCCGGTCAGCAGGCACAGGAACACAAAAACGGCCAGGCCGTAAGACACCAAACGGCCGTAGGAGATCGGTACGGCGCTTTGCGGCGCAGCGGCATCGACCCCGTCGGCAATCCAACGCTGCCGGATCCGGGTCATTTCCTCCAGGGTCACGTCGGCCATGGCCTTCATGAGCGCCGTGTGCAACAGGGGCCAGTCATCGCGAACCGCGAGCCGCAAATTGGTCAGGTCGGGGTTGCCCAGTTGAACTTCGCCCGAAATTTGGAGGCCGGTCAGCATATTTTTGTTGATCAGGGTTCGAATCACGGCCGCCTCACCCAGGGCGGCATCCGCACGGCCGAAGAGGACGGCCTTGAGGCTCGCCAGGGCGTCCTCCACTGGCAGGCGTTTAATCTGCGGGTAGGATCTGGTTAGGACTTCATCGTAGAAAAAACCCCGGGGAAACGCCACGGTCTTGCCGAAAAGCGCCTGGATATTCTCATGGGGGTTTCCACCGGTGCTGACGATGACGTTGGGATTCTGGACGTAGGGCTCGGTAAAAAGCAGGTATTTCATGCGCTCTTCGGTCTTGACGATATTGAGCATCACATCCAGCTCTTTGCGCTTCACCGAGTCCAGAAATTCACTCCAGCTGGGGCCAGTCACGTACTCGATATCGATGCCCAATCGGGCAGCCACCAGGTTCATATAGTCGATGGACAAGCCCCGGGGGCGGCCGTATTCGAAATAGTTGAAGGGCGGCCAGTCCTTCTCGTTGTGGACCCGGATGATGGGATGCTCGCTGAGAAACCCCCGCTCTTCGTCGGTCAGGCCGAGACCGGTCGCATCCATGACGGTTCTGCCCAGCCACCGGTCGCTCACGCGCCGGTATTCCTCATCGGTGATCAGTGCCATGCCTTTGGTCAGGATCCCGGCCAGAATGGCTTTCTCCCGGGGCACGGCCAGGTGCAGCGGCATGGGGCGACCCGCCTCGATCCCGATATCGCCGCCCACCTTGAGGTTGGTGATCTGGTGTTTGTTGGTCAGGTAGTTGACCGCCGGCATGATATCGTAGAGGGCATCCGCCTTACCCACGGAGACGGCCTGGATGGCCTCGACGATGTCCCGCACCTCCACGATTTCGACCCGGGGGTAGGGTTTGAGCAGCTCGGCAATGTAGAACCCCTTGGGCACGGCGATCCGCCTGCCGTAGAGGTCCTCGATCGAGCGCACCAGGGGAAAATCCTTGCGGGTGTAAAGCGTCTGGGTCAGGGTCACGTATTCAGGCGTGTAGGTTAGATAGGCCTCCCGTTCGGTTGTCTTGGCGATGTTGAGCATGACATCCAGATCGCCCGTTTTCATCATGCCCAGGAACGCGTCCCAGGTCGGGCCGGTGACAAATTCGACCTGGAAGCCGATCTTTTCGGCCAGAAGCCGCATGTAGTCGATGGAAAAACCCTTGGGCCGGCCATGCTCGGCAAAATTGAAAGGCGGGCTGGCGGTTTCGTTGTGAACGCGGATCACGGGATGGGCATCCAGCCATTTCTTCTCCGTTTCCGTCAGGACAAGGCCGGGCGCATCGACCGCGGCAGCCGCCATCGTGATTGACAGGAATAAGACGTAAGGAACGATTGAACCGTATATCTTCAAACGGTGCATCTTATGATCCTCTGGTTTGAGACATTCACGCCCGGCCGGCACTGATCCGCATCACGAAAGTAACCCGATAGCCAACGCCGCGCAAACATTCAAATGCCGCCCATGTAAGTGCTCGGGCCCGCTACCAGATGAAACAG
>JASFTA010000039.1:0-8243 GCA_050114115.1 Desulfobacterales bacterium
TTTAACCTGTCGGGGTCCCGTATCGGCCACCCACCGGTGGCACCCCGCAACATCCCTATGGAGGAGCCATGGCGATCACGGCAACCATTGACGTCAACCAGAAGGATCTGCTGGCAAGTTTGAAGGCGTTTTGTGTCAACCTTCTTGAGCAGGAAAACATCCGTGCGATTCTGGTCCCGCAACGGCTTCCCATGAAGAGCATGGTGATGCCGACCCTGGTGACCGATCCCGACCGGTTGGACGGCGTTGATCCCCTTTCACCCGCCTTTCCCATGAACGGCGCCAAGGTCCTGTCCAAGCTCACCCGCCGCCCTTCCGGCGGCAAGATCGCCGCCTTCCTGCGGCCCTGCGAAATCCGGGCGTTTATCGAGCTCGTCAAACTCAAACAGGCCCGCACCGAAGAGGTGGTGCTCATCAGCATGGATTGCCTGGGCGCTTATGGCAACACCGATTACTTCGGTTTTGCCGGCGACGATGCCGAGGCCGCCACCCGTCGCTTTTACGAATCGATCCTGGCCGGAAAAGGGGCGGCCCTGGAAGACGCCGACCTGTCATCGGCCTGCCAGACATGCGTAGGGTCCATTCCCGCGAGTGCCGACATCGCCCTCGGCCTCCGGGGGGTCGACACCAGTCGTCAAATTCTGGTCCAGGGCCAGACCCCGGTCGGCGACGAACTGCTGCGGGAGCTCAACCTGCCGGCCGGCGAGGTGCCGGATGGCCGTGAAGCCGCTCTGCAGAAGCTGAATGAATCCCGTCAGGCCAAGCGGGAGGAGACCTTTGCCGCCACGGCCGCGGCCACCGACAGTATCGAGAAACTGAGCGCCTACATGGCCAATTGCGTCAATTGCTACAACTGTCGGGTCGCCTGCCCAGTCTGTTACTGCAAGGAATGCGTTTTCGTGACAGATGTTTTCAACCACGAACCAGCCCAGTATCTGCGATGGGCCCAGCGCAAGGGGGCCGTCAAGATGCCGACCGACACGGTTTTCTATCACTTGACGCGCCTGACCCACATGAGCACCGCCTGTGTGGGATGCGGCCAGTGTTCCAATGCCTGTCCCAATGACATTCCAGTGGCGGAGCTCTTTCAGCTGGTGGCCCACCGCACACAGGAGGCCTTTGCTTACCAAGCCGGTAAAAGCGTGGCCGAGCCGCCCCCCCTGTCCGAATTCAAGGAGGACGAATTCCAGGAGGTGGTCGGGCTCTGACGCGATGCCGATTGGCAGAGGCACCCTCGGCAAAACCGGCGGGGACCAGATGCGGCGATAAGCGCACCTGGCGGTGAATACCGGCACCATCCGCGCCGGACAACAATACCCGGTTGAGAGGTCATCTATGCAGACCAAAATCGGCAAGGCACTTGTGATCGGTGGTGGCATCAGCGGTATCCGCGCCGCCTTGGACCTTGCGGAATTCGGTTATGGGGTCACCCTCATCGAGCGTGGGCCGCATATCGGCGGGCTCCTCAGCCAGTTGGATTACCAGTTCCCCACCGATCGGTGCGGCATGTGCAAAATGCTGCCCCTGGTGGAACGGGACGCCGGCGCTCAGTTTTGCCTGCGCAAGGGCCTATTCCATGAAAACATCGATATCCACCTGGCCACCGAGCTGGCCTCCGTGGAAGGCGAGCCCGGACAGTTCAAAGTCACCCTGCGTCAGGAGAGCAACCCGGTCAATCCCGACCTCTGCATCGGCTGCGGACGTTGCGTCGAGGTCTGTCCGGTGGATACGGCCGACTGTTTCAACGCCGGTCTGTCCACGCGCAAAGCCATCTATCTGCCGGTGCCCCACGTGATTCCCAATGCCTACCGCATCGACACCAACGTGTGCACCCAGTGCGGCGCCTGCCAGGAAGCCTGTCCCACCGGTGCCATCACCCTGATGGACGAGGGCCGCAAAGACTTCAACATTCTGGTGGTGGATGACGAACTCATCGTACGCGATTCCCTCAAGGAGTGGCTCGAGGTCGAAGGCGGGTTCCGGGTCAGTATGGCCGAAAGCGGCCCCGAAGCCCTGGAGCGCATTAAAGCTGATGCGTGTCAGCTCATGCTACTGGACATCAAGATGCCCGGCATGGACGGCGTGGAGGTTCTCCAGAAAGCCAAAGAACTCTTCCCCGATCTTCCGGTGGTCATGATGACCGCCTATGCCACGGTGGAAACCGCCGTGGACGCCATGAAAATCGGGGCCCTGGACTATCTGATCAAGCCCTTCGACCCCGACGCCCTGATCCCCAAAGTCATCCAGATCTACCAGAGCCTGAGCGCCCCGGTCGGTCCCGAACTGGAAGTGGGCGCCATCGTCATGAGCGGGGGCACCAGCTATTACAACCCGGCCGAGGGTAAGGACACCTATGGCTACGGCACACTGCCGGATGTGGTCACGAGCATCGAATTCGAGCGTCTGCTCAGCGGCACCGGGCCTTCCGCCGGTAAGCTGGTGCGGCCGTCCGACGGTCGGCCCATCACCCGCATTGCCTGGCTGCAATGCGTCGGATCCCGTGATATCCAGAACGATGCGGATTTTTGTTCCAACATCTGCTGTATGTACGCCATCAAGGAAGCCATGGTGGCCCGCGAACGGGCGGCTCGCAGCGGCGCAACCCTGGACACGTCGATTTACTACATGGACATGCGCACCTTCGGCAAATCCTTCCAGCGCTACCGGGAGCGCTCCGAGGAAGCCGGTGTGAACTTCAAGCGCGGGCGCGTTCACACGGTGGTTCCGGATCAGGCCGCCGAAGATCTCCAGATCCGCTGGGTGCCGACGGACGGCACGGTGCAGGTGGATCATGTCGACTTGGTGGTATTGAGCGTGGGACAGCGTCCGGCCGAAGGCGCTCATGCCCTCTTGGAAACCCTGGGGATCGGCGAAAATCCGTGGGGCTTTCCCGCGACGGAGCCCTTTTCCCTGACCCGCACCGCGCGGACCGGCATCGTGGCTTCAGGCTCTTTTGCCGGCCTGAAGGATATCAGTGAATCCGTGATCCAGGCCAGCGCCGCGGCGCTGGCCGCCTCCCAGACCATCCACAGCGCCGGGGGCGGCATCGGCCTCAAGGATGACCAGGCACCTGTTTTCGAGGATGTTTCCCGTCAGCTCCCGCGCATCCTGGTGGCCGTCTGCACTTGCAACGAAGACGTTACCCAGGGGCTTGATCAGGCGGCCCTGGCAGACCGTCTGCGGCGCGATCCTTCGGTGGACCAGGTGCATTTTCTCGATCACACCTGCACGGCCGAAGGCTGGGACCAACTCGTCGCATTGATCAGACGGCATGAACCCAACCGGGTTCTGATCGGCGCCTGTCTGCCCTATGTCTATGCCCGCAAATTGAAACAGCTGGGCCGCGAAGTATCCCTTGATCCGCGACTCATCGAGGTGGTGGACATCCGCTCCAACCTCATCCGCCCGAAAGATGCCGAAGCACCTGCGCCTGCCGAACCGCCGGTCACGGTTATGGAACGGGTTCTATCCATGGGGGCGGCCCGCCTCCGGCATATGTCGATGACACCGGTGGCCACGGTTCCTGTTTTTCAACGCGCCCTGGTGGTCGGCGGCGGCATCGCCGGCATGACGGCCGCCCTGTCCATCGCCGACCATGGATTCGAAGTGGACCTTGTCGAGCAAAGCGACCAGCTGGGCGGAAATCTCCACTGGCTGCACCACCTCATCGATGGAGAGGATGTGGGGCCCCTGCTTGAGGACACCTGCGGCAAGGTCACCCAGCATCCCCGGATCGAGGTCCATCTATCCGCACGCATCGTGGCCGCCTTCGGACAGGCGGGTACCTTCTACAGCACGATTGAAGACCGTGAAGGGCAGGTCCGCCAGCTCGTCCACGGCGCCACTATTCTGGCCACCGGTGGATCGGAAGCCACGACCACGGCATACGGTTTCGGTACCAGCGAAAATATCATCACCCAGAAAACCCTGGAAACCCAGCTTCACGACGGCACCCTTGATCCGACCGGCCTGAAAACCGTCGTCATGATCCAGTGCGTGGATTCGCGGGAGGAACCCCGCAACTATTGCAGCCGGGTGTGCTGCCCGACCACCCTGAAGCACGTGCGTGCCCTGAAAGCCGCCAACCCGAACCTGCGCATCGTTGTTTTTTACCGTGACATGATGAGCACCGGTTTCCTGGAAACCTATTTCACCCAGGCCCGAAAATCCGGCGTGACGTTCATCCCTTATGACCTTGAAAACAAACCACAGGTTGCGTTGGATGAAACCGACGGCGGGCGGCTCAAAGTGACCGGCCACGAGCCGTTTCTCGATCGGCCGGTCGCGATTTCGGCCGACCGCGTGGTGCTGGCCACCGGCATCGTGCCGTCCCTGTCGCCTGATCTGGCCCAGGCCTATGGTGTCGAAAGGGATCAGGATACCTTTTTCCAGGAGGCCGAATCCAAGTGGCGGCCGGTGGATGCCCTCAAAGAGGGGGTTTTTGCCTGCGGGATCTGCCTTTCCCCACGCAACATCGAGGAATCGATTGCCACCGCGGAAGCGGCCGCCGAACGGGCTTTGCGGATCGTCGCCAGTGAACGGGTGGCTTCGGGCAGTATCATCGCCCGGGTGCACGAAAGCCTCTGCGCCCTTTGCGAACGATGCATCGAGGCCTGTCCCTACAACGCCCGCATGCTGGACCCTGAAGGCGAACGCATCCTCGTCAACCCGGTCATGTGCCAGGGGTGCGGGGCCTGCGCGGCCATATGTCCCAACGATGCGGCGTATGTCGAAGGATTCGACGCCAGCCAGGTGATGGATGTGATCGACGCGGCGATAAATTAAATCCGTAGTTTGTGGATGAAACTTGTATGGAAATTTACTTCAATAGTGTCCGTCCAGAAATGGTAGATTTTGGTTCTGGCCAAGGCCGCAGGGAATTTGAAGCCGCAGGCGTAGCTTGCGCTACGTCGAGGATTTCAAATGAGCGAGAACGCCGGCCGGGGCCGAAAGATGCCTTTTATGGGTGGGCACTGAATAAGGAGTTGCCATGAATCATACGGCCGCCCCCCCCGACCGCCAGGTTGGGGCAATCCCCGAACGGGAGGTACTGCATGCCATCCAGGAGAAAATCAAGTCCTGTATTCAGTGTGGAACCTGCAGCGCTTCCTGTCCCAACGAATTTGCCATGGATCTCACCCCCCGCCGGCTCTGGCGCATGGTGCTCATGGGGGAGACCGAGGCAATCTTCGCGAGCCAGACCTTTACGCTCTGTTCGGCCTGCTACAGTTGCACCCTGCGCTGCCCGCGCGGCCTGCCATTGACCGACGCCATGCACGACTTGAAACGAATGGCCTACCAGGGACAGATGGCCCGCTATAAACCCAGTACCGCCTTCTACGGGCACTTCATGAATACCATCCGCCGCCACGGCCGGATACGGGAGACCGAATTCATCTCGCGTTATTTCCTGACGATGACACCCCGCAAACCGTTGCTGCCGTTAAGTTATACCGGACTGGGATTCAAATTGTTCCGCAAGGGCAAAATGGCCATTGAATACCCGTTTGCAGCGCCCGGAAAACGGTCACTGGAGAAGATCTTCCAAAAAGTTGAACGCATGGAGGCATCCGCATGAGCTACCTTTATTACCCCGGCTGCTCACTGACGGGCACGGCGAGAGAGTACGATATGTCCACCCGCGCCGTGATGGACGCCATGGGCGTCCCGCTCACGGAACTCGAGGAGTGGACCTGTTGTGGCGCCAGTGCCGCCGAGGCATGTTCCGAACTTCTCGCTCTGGCATTGCCGGCCATCAATCTGGCCATTGCCGAAGACATGGATGACCAGCAGGACGTGATGGTGCCCTGCAGCGCCTGTTATCTCAACTTGAAAAAAGCGGCCGAAACCATGCGGCGGGACACCCGCGCCCATGAACGGGTCAATACCGTGCTGGCGGAAAAGGACCTGTCGGTCAAGGGAACAGCGGGGGTGCGCCATCTGCTGGATGTACTCTCCACCGATATCGGGGCGGATGCCATCCGGACAAAGGTTACGGTGGATTTTTCCCATCTGACCATCGCCCCCTATTACGGCTGCCAGTGCCTGCGGCCCTATCCGGTCTTCGATGACCCCGAAGCGCCCCGGAGCATGGAGCCGCTGATCCGGGCCACGGGGGCGGCCGTCCATCCCTGGCAGATGGGGGCCAAATGCTGCGGGGCCTCCCACATGAATACCAAAATGGAAGTGGCCCTGGAACTGGTTCACGCCATCCTGAAGGCCGCTCAAGGGGCCGATGCCATCGTGACGGTCTGCCCCATGTGTCAGATGAACCTGGAAGCTTACCAGGATAAAGTTGCCCAACGCTACGGCGGCCCGGGGCCGGTGACGATTCTCTACCTGCCCCAGTTTCTCGGCCTGGCCATGGGCCTGTCGGACGATACGCTGGGGATCGGGTTGAACCTGGCCCTGAGCCCTGATTTCAGCCGCAAACGCCAAACCGCTGTCACGGCCTGAAAGCCCGCCGGCAATAGCGGGCAAAGATTTGAAACCTATTCGTAAAGGAGACCGTTATGGGCGAAGCAGCCATCCAAATTGGCCCTGAACGGCCCAGTGCCTTCTTGGACCGCGTGAAGGAACTGCTGCCGGCGGGCGGAAACCTTGATCTGTGCCTGACCTGCGGGGCCTGCGCCTCGGGGTGTCCGGCCACCGGCCTGCACGGCATGGACCCGCGCAAATTTCTGCGCATGGCCGCCCTGGGCCTGGATGAGGAAATCACGACCACCCCATGGGTCTGGATGTGCAGCATGTGCCAACGCTGTATTTACGTCTGCCCCATGCAGATCGACATCCCGGCCCTGGTTTATCAGGCCCGTGCGGCCTGGCCGCGTGAGAAGCGGCCCAAGGGAATTCTGGGCTCCTGCGACATGGCCCTGCGCAATGAGAGCTGCAGCGCCATGGGCGCCTCGCCGGAAGATTTTCAGTTCGTCGTCGAAGACGTCGTCGAGGAGGTCCGTGAGAGTCAGCCCGGCTTTGAGGATCTGCAGGCCCCCATCGACAAACAGGGCGCGCATTTTTTTCTCAACCAGAACTCCCGGGAACCGGTCACGGAACCCGACGAAATGATTCCCCTCTGGAAAATTTTGAACCATGTGGGGGTGGATTGGACCTACGGCAGCAAGGGCTGGGGGGGAGAGAACTACTGCATGTTCCTGGCCGATGACGAAAGCTGGGAGAAAACGGTGGCCACCAGTATCGGTCAGGCCCACGCCCTGGGGTGCAAGGTCTATCTCAACACCGAATGAGGGCACGTTACTTACGCGGTCCGGGCCGGACTGCAAAAATTCAACATCGCCACCGACATGGAAATCGCCAGCATCTATCAATACTACGCCCGCTGGATTCGGGAGGGTAAACTCAAGGTCAACAGCGACTGGAACAAGGACCTGAAAATCAAATTCACCGCCCAGGACCCCTGCCAGATCGTCCGTAAAAGCTATGGCGATGCGGTTGCCGATGACCTGCGCTTTGTGGTCAAAACCCTCGTGGGGGAAGAGAACTTCGTCGATATGTACCCGAACAAATCCAACAACTACTGCTGCGGGGGCGGGGGCGGATTCCTGCAGTCGGGCTACAACGCGGAACGCCGTGATTACGGCCGCTTGAAACTGGACCAGATCCTGGCCACCGGCGCCGATTACTGCATCGCCGCCTGCCACAACTGCCACGCCCAGATTCACGACCTGGCCGAGCATTTTGAAGCGCCGTATCACACGGTCCACCTGTGGACGCTGATCTGTCTGGCCTTGGGCATTTTGGGCGAAAATGAAAGGGAATACCTGGGAGCGGATCTGGCCGCGGTCGGGCTGTAGAAGAGAACGGGTAAAACCGCTCCAACGGTTCAAGGGGGCGAGGATTCGAGGGGCAAGTAAAAGATGCTTTTACTTCGATTAACCAAAGGAACGTGAATGTCATGCTGACCTGGGTCCGTAAATTTCGCAACACCCTGGTCTTCAAGCTTATCGTTGCCGTGGGCCTGATGCTGCTGGCCAGTATCGCCATCTGGGCCTATTTCAGCATCCGTTACCAGTCCAACAAGCTCACCCAGCAGATCCTGAACGAAACCGCGCGATTCGGAAACACCATCAAACTGGGCACCCACTATGCCATGATGACCAACGCCCGCGACGACATCAATCAGATCATCGTCAACATCGCCCGCCAGCGCGAAATCGAGACGATCCGCATCTACAACAAGGCCGGTCAGATCAAATTCTCCAACCAGCCCCAGGAAGTCGACCACA
>JASFTA010000040.1:0-8221 GCA_050114115.1 Desulfobacterales bacterium
CATTTCAACCTCGAAACCGATCAGCTCCACATTCGAAGGCATCACATGGAGGCTTTCGATGCTGGTGGTATGCAGCAGGTCGGCGGCGGGCGCCTCGCCGATCAGACCGTGATAGAGTGTGGCTTCAAGGCTTTGTTTGTCGATGCCCACGCCGGTGGTGGCGTTGGCCTGCGGGTCGCAGTCCACCAGCAGTGTGCGTTGTTCCGCTGCGGCTAACGAGGCCGCCAAATTGACGGCCGTGGTGGTTTTACCGACGCCGCCTTTCTGGTTGGCGATACAGAATACGGTTGCCATAGATCTTGCTTTCACCTTTCCGAGGTTGCGCCGGGTGCCTGTCCGCTGGCCTCCAGGGCCCGAAAGAGATGGCTACCCTATCGGAGGCGTTTGAAAAGTGCAACTGGTTTCTTGGCCGTCGCCATTGCAGACAAAGCTTGATCGCCTGCCGGGAATCCTTTATGATGCCCAATCGGTGCAGGGAGGGCCGTTGGCCGTTGCACGTGCTGCCCAGCGTGTGCAACCCTGCCGATGGAAGGAATCGCAAATGGCGCCGGCGCGAAGGATGATTACCGCTATTTTAATGGCCGTCATCATGGTGATGACGGGGCCCGGGCCTGCGGCCTATGGATTGACCATCAAGGAGGAAAAAGAGCTTGCCAAGGAGTACATGGAAGTTCTGCGGCGCCATCTAAATCTTATCGATGATCCGATTATCGTCGACTACGTCAACCAGATCGGCCAAAAAATCCTCTCCAAGATGCCGCCGCAACCCTTTGAGTATAATTTCTACGTGATCGACCAGGAGGTTTTCAACGCCTTTGCAACGCCGGGCGGCCACATCTTCGTTTTCACCGGCCTGATTGCCGCCATGGACCGTGAAGAGCAGTTGGCCGGACTGCTGGCCCATGAAATCGGCCACGTGAAAAGCCGGCATATTTCCGAGAAAATCGAGCGGGCCGGCAATCTCAACAAGGCCGCCTATGCCGGCATGCTGGCCGGCATGCTCCTGGGACTTGCGGGCGCGCCCCAGGCCGGCCAGGCGCTCATGATGGGATCCGCGGCCGGGGTCCAGACCATGATGCTGGCATACAGCCGGGGGGATGAATCCGAGGCCGATCAGCTGGGGTTGAACAGCATGTACCGGGCCGGTTATGACGGGGCGGGCATGGTCGAAATGTTCGAAATCATGCGCAGCAAACAGTGGTTCGGCGCCGATGAAATTCCCACCTGGGTCATGACCCATCCGGCCGTGGACGAACGTATCGTCTACGTGAGCAACCGTGTCGAAGCCTATAACCGTAAATACGGTCAACCGCAGCCGGTGGACCCCATGCCCTTCGCGCGCATGCAAACGCGCCTGCTGACCCAGTACGGCGATCCCAAAATCGCCTTAAACCGCTTTCGCAAGGCTTACGAACAAAATCCGGACGATCCGATTCGCAATTTTCAATACGGCCTGATCCTGGCCCGCGTCGATCAGCGCGCCAAGGCCATCGAGCATTTGAAAAAGGCCCTGGAAGCCCATCCCCTGGATGCCGCCATCCTGGGGGCTCTGGGCAAGGTCTATTTTCAGGATGGTCAGTACGAAAAGGCCCAGTCCATGCTGAAGGGTGCGGTCGGGACGGCGCCTCGCGATGCGGAATACCGATTCTACCTTGGCCGGATTCAGCAGGAAATGGGCCAGTACCAAGAGGCTATCGCCACGTTCAAGGCGATTCTGGTCTACCATCCGCGCCATCTCCCCACCCATTATTATCTGGGCATGGTCTACAACAATATCAAGCAACAGGGGCGTTCCGATTTTCATCTGGGTTTGTACTACTACGGTAAAGGCAAGCGCAAGCAAGCCAAGTTTCGGCTCGAGAAAGCGCTTGCGATGACCACGGATGCAACACGGCGCCAGGAGATCGAAAAGCTCCTCGCGAATCTGGATGAGACCGCCAAGAAGGAGAAAAAGCCCCCGAAATCGTCCCGACGCACCCGGCCCTGAGCTCGAGCGCAAGCCTTGATGATGGCCGCGGCTTCAGTTGCGGTCGAAGTGCGAGAAGTGCATGGAGAAGGTCCCACGCCCCTGGGTCGCGGAGCGCAGGGCCGTTGAATAACCGAACATCCGGGCCAGGGGCACGCTGGCGGCAACGGCCTGGATGCCCATCCGGTGATCGATGGACTCGATCTTACCGCCGCGGGCGTTGAGATCGCCGATCACCTCTCCCATGAAGGTTTCCGGAACGAACACCTCCACCCGCATGATCGGATCGAGCAGATAAGGCTGTCCCTGGCGCAGGGCCTCCTTAACGGCCATTGAGGCGCTCACCTTGAAGGCCAGCTCGGTGCCCAGCGCATCCCGATACTCCCCGTCCGTCAGGCTGACTTTAACGTCCACCACGGGATAGCCCATCAAGGTGCCGCTTTCGAGGGATTCCATGACACCGGCCTCGACGGCCGCCGCACTGGCCTCCGGAAACTGCTCGGGCGGCAGTTCATTGACAAAGCGGTTGCCTTCGCCCCGCGGTTGCGGCACGAGGTTCAGGGTCACGCGGGCGTAATGCTTTTGACCGGCGACTTCCTTGTCGAATACGGCCCCCCCCGTGCTTTTGGTTTCGATGGATTCACGATAAACCACCTGGGGTTTGCCCACGTTCACGTGGGTGTTAAACTCGCGCTGCATCCGATGGGTGATGACCTCGAGGTGCAACTCCCCCATACCGGATAGGATTGTCTGGCCCGTATCTTCATCGATCTTGACCTTGAGGGTCGGGTCCTCCTCCAGGAATTTACCCAGGACCTGTTCCAGTTTTTCCTGGTCGGAATGGGTTTTGGGTTCGATCGCCACCGAGATCACCGGCTGATAGAATTCGATGTCCTCCAGCAGCACCGGTTTGTTGGCATCGCACAGGGTTTCGCCCGTGGATGACGCTTTGAGCCCCACGATGCCGACAATCCCCCCGGCACCGGCCACCTCGATGCGCTCGCGCTTGTTGGCGTGCATCACCAGCAGGCGCGAGAGGCGTTCCTTCTTCTGGCGCGACGGGTTGTAGACCTCCTCGCCGGCGGTCAGCTTGCCGCTGTAGACCCGGGCAAAGGACATCTTGCGGCCTTCCATCATGGCCACCTTGAAGATCAGGGCGGCCAGGGGCGCTGTTTCCTTGGGCGGGCATTCGATCGCCGCGCTGCTCTGGGGATCGACGCCACTGATGGGCGGGATGTCCAATGGACTGGGCAGGTAGTCCACCACGGCGTCCAGCAACGGCTGAACGCCTTTGTTTTTTAAGGCGCTGCCGCAGAGCACCGGCACCAGTTTGAGATCGATGGTGGCCCGCCTTACGGCCGCCTGGATTCTGGCCGTATCGATGACCTCCTCGCCGAGGTAGGCCTCCATGATGTCATCGTCGTTTTCCGCCAGGGTTTCCAAAAGCTGATCACGATAGGCCTGGACCCGTTGATATTCCAGGGCTTCGAGATCCGTGCTTTCAAAGGCGGCGCCCAGACTGTCGTCGTCCCAGACAATGCGCTGCATCCGAATCAGATCGATGACGCCCTCGAAACGGTCCTCCGCGCCAATGGGGATTTGCAGCACCAGCGGCAGGGCGTTGAGCCGTGTTTTGATCTCTTCCACGACATTGAAGAAATCGGCGCCGATTCGATCCATCTTATTAACGAAGGCGATTTTGGGGACCCGGTACTTGTCGGCCTGACGCCAGACCGTTTCCGACTGCGGCTCGACACCGCCCACCGCACAGAAAACGCCGACCGCCCCGTCCAGGACCCGCAGCGAACGTTCCACCTCGATGGTGAAATCCACATGACCGGGGGTGTCGATGAGTTGGATGTTGGTCTGATGCCAACGGCAGGTGGTCACCGCCGAGGTGATCGTAATGCCGCGTTCCTGTTCGTCGGGCATCCAGTCCATGACGGCTTCCCCGTCGTGGACCTCACCGATTTTATGCGATTTTCCGGTATAATACAGAACGCGTTCGGTCACCGTGGTCTTGCCGGCATCGATGTGGGCGATGATACCAATATTCCGGATCGTATTGATCTTGGGCGTTCGCTTCATAGGGGCGCATTTTTCCTGATGTCGAGGGGCGACCAATTTAAACGGCCGGCGGCAATCTCCAAAATTGGAGGCATTATAGGGCCAATTGCCTGCGGCGGCAATGAAGTGCGCCGATCATTAGGTCAATTGGCGGTGTAAGTCAAGGTGATCGCCTGACCGCGCCTGACGCTGAACCCATGCCGACGGCAGACCGTATCAGGGTGCGGCGGTTTTTTCCGGAAAGAGGCTGCGAATGGCCTCCTCGCGGGCCTGGCAGACACCACGCTCGGTGATAAAGGCACTCACCAGGCGCGCCGGGGTGACGTCGAAAGCGAAGTTGCCGGCCGGGCTGGTTTCCGGCGGCAGCAGAACGCTGCGCAGGCCGTTATCGCCCAGCCCCTGGACATAGCGGATTTCATCCGGATCGCGCTCTTCGATGGGAATCTCCCGGACGCCGTCACGCAGCTGCCAGTCGAACGTGCTCGACGGCAGGGCGACATAGAAGGGGATTTCGTTGTCCTTGGCCGCCAGCGCTTTGAGGTAGGTGCCGATTTTGTTGGCCACATCTCCGGTGTGCGTGGTGCGGTCGGTGCCCACGATCACCAGATCCACCAGACCATGCTGCATCAGGTGACCACCGGCATTGTCGGTAATCACTGTGTGGGGGATGCCGGCCTTGCCCAGTTCCCAGGCGGTCAGCCGCGCCCCCTGGTTGAGGGGCCGGGTTTCATCCACCCAGACATGGAGCCGCAGGCCTTTTTCATGCGCCACGTAGATCGGGGCCGTGGCCGTGCCGTACTCGATCGTGGCCAGCCAGCCTGCATTGCAGTGGGTCAGGATGTTGACGGTCTGCCCTTCTTTGCGACGGCTGACGCTTTCCACCAGATCCACGCCGTGATCCCCGATTCGACGGCAGTTGTCGGCTTCCTCTTCGGCGATGGCGGCAGCTTCGATCCGGGCGGCTTCCAGCAAATCATCGGTGGCAGAAAGGTTTTCGAGTTTTTGCAGGACGCGATCCACGGCCCAGGCCAGATTGACGGCCGTGGGGCGGGCGGCGCGGATGCGCCCGCACGCGTGCGGCAGGTATTCGGCATTCGCCCGTCCCGCCGGGGCATTTTTAACCGCCAGGTAGACGGCATAGGCGCCGGTGATACCGATCAGGGGCGCGCCCCGAACCACCATCTCCTGGATGGCGAAGATGGCGTCGTCCACCGTCTGCAATTCAAGGACCACCAGTTCATGGGGCAGGGCCCGCTGGTCGATCACGTTGACATCGTGGCTCTCGGGATCGAGCCAGATGGGGCGCATATCTTGGCCGTCGACTTTCATGAGCGCTATATCCTTTCGCGGGTCAAGCGGAAATCAGTCCGATGTCCCCAAGGCATTTCGAACGGTTGGGCATCGTTGCCGCAGGAGGCCGCCAATGCGGCCTGGCCCTTATTTTGGAGAACGTTTAGTTAATAGGCATCAAGCGATGAATGCGTTTTCCAACCCGGCTTGTTGTGTCATGGTTTCATATCAAAAAATGAGATGCGAAGGAACAGGCATGCCTTTCCGGAGCTTTAAGTTTTGTTAACGCCACGATACCGGCAATCATGACAGGGGATGTCGCCTCCGGGCGTTTACGGGAAAATGGGCACCACCGCAAAGCGGTCCACATCCACCAGGCCGTGGTCGGTAATTTTTAACGCAGGAATGACCGGCAGCGCCAGAAAGGAAAGGGTCATGAAGGGATCCGGCAAGGTGGCGCCCATCTGGTGGGCCGCCGCCAGCAGGGTTGTCAACTGGGCGTCGATGGCGCTGATGGGCTGCGGCGACATCAAACCGGCAATGGGCAGCGCCAGGTGCGCCAGCACCTCGCCCGCGCAAACCGCCACCAGGCCGCCGCCCATCGCGGCCACCTGGCTCACGGCGGCTTGCATGTCGCGATCATCAGCCCCGACCACCACGATGTTGTGGGCATCATGGGCGACGCTCGAAGCCAGGGCACCACGAACCAGGCCCATTCCGCGCACGAAACCGATGCCGGCCCGGCCGGTGCCCTGGTGGCGTTCGATCACCGCGATTTTAAGCAGATCCCGATCCGGGTCGGCTACGGCCAAACCGTCGCGAACGGCCGTCCGGGCCAGGCCCGCCGTGGTGACGATCTGCTCGGGCACGATTTCGATGACGCGCACGCGCTCCCCCTCGGCTTTGAGGGATAGATCGATCGTTTGGGGGTCGATATGCATGGAAGGGGGCGCGGCCGCTTGCGGCGGCCAGACCAGATCAGGGGCAACGCCGCCGGCTTCCGCCGCCAGCCGTCCACGGCTGTAAACCTGATGGACGGCAACGGTTTCAAGCGCATCGAGGATCACCAGATCAGCCCGTTTGCCCGGGGCGATCGCGCCGTGGGCGGGCAGGTTGAAATAGCGGGCCGGGTTGAGGGTGGCGATTCGAACGGCCGTGACGGGATCGAGTCCCATGTCGATGGCCATGCGGATCATGGCATCGATGTGACCATCGGTCAAAAGGTCGTGGGGGTGGCGATCGTCGCTGCACCACATGAAGCGGTGGGCATTGGCCGGCGTGATCAGCGGCACCAATTCCTTCAGGTTTTTGGCCCCTGTGCCTTCCCGCACCATGATGTGCAGGCCCAGGCGCAGTTTTTCGAGGGCTTCCTCACGGCGGGTGCATTCATGGTCGCTGCCGACGCCGGCGGCCCGGTAGGCTTCCAGGGCCGGGCCGCTGACCCCCGGGGCATGGCCGTCCACGGGCTTGCCGGCCTCGAGGGCCAGGGCGATTTTGGCGAGCACATCCGACTCGCCCTGGATGGCGCCGGGGAAGTTCATCATTTCGGCCAACCCCCGGATCCGGGGATGGTGAATATAGGGGGCCAGATCGCGGGCCGCCAGGTCGGCCCCGGCCGTTTCCATGTGCGTGGCCGGTACACAGGAGGACAGGGTGAAGAAAAAACTAAGGGGCTGACCGTCGGTGGCCGCCAGCATGTAATCCAGGCCGGCGGTGCCCAGGACGTTGGCAATTTCGTGGGGATCGGCGGCAACCGCTGTGGTGCCGTGTGGTAGCACCGCCCGGGCGTATTCAGACGGAACGGTCATGGTGCTTTCCAGATGCACGTGGGCGTCGATAAACCCCGGGGCGACGAAGCGGCCCCCGAGATCACGGCGGCGGGTCGCTTCCCGTTGGCCGAAACCGGCGATCATGCCGTCGGCAATGGCTATATCAGTCGTGACGATTTCTCCGGAATAGACATTGATCACCCGGCCGTTGGTGAGCAGCAGGTCCGCCGGTTGGTCGCCGCGGGCCACGGCCAGCAGGGATTGAATGGTCATCGCCGGATTCTCCTTATCAAATCGGGATACAGGATTTTTTTCTGCGTACGGTGTGGACCGCACCTCATCGAAGGGTTCGGGCGGCTTTTTCCAACGGCGCCAGGATGGATTCCATTTCCCACCCGATCAAATGCCGGTTGCGGACCAGGAAACGGCCGGCCACGATGGTGTCGCGCACGCAGTCGCCCGCCGCGGCATACACGGCCTGCGAAACGGGATTGTGCAAAGGATGCAGCCGCGGATGGCGGCCGTCAAGAATGGTGATATCGGCCTGTTTGCCAACCTCCAGCGAACCGATGGCCGCGTCCAGACCGATGGCCCGGGCCCCGTCGAGGGTGGCCATCCTAAGGGTTTCGGCCGCCGAGACAACGGTGGGATCACCACAGGCCGCCTTGTGCAGCTTGGCCGCCGTGTCCATTTCCTTAAAAAGGTCCTGGTTGTTGTTGCTGGCACAGCCGTCGGTGCCCAATGCGACCCTAAGCCCGGCAGCCAGGAACCGGGTCACGGGGGCGATGCCGGCGCCCAGTTTCATGTTGCTTTCCGGGCAGTGGACGATGCCAACGCCCCGGTCGGCCGCAAGGGCAATATCGGCGTCATCCAACCAGATGGCGTGCACCATCAGGGTATCGTGGCCCAGCAGCCCCAGGCGTTCGAGATGGGCCACCGGTGAACACCCATAACGCTCCCGAATGAGGCTGACCTCGTCGCGGGTTTCGGCCACATGGATTTGAAACAGCACGCCGGCGGCCTGTGCAAGCCCCTTGGCGGCCTGGAGGGTTTCCGGGCCGCAGGTATAGGACGCATGACAGAAAACCGACGGACGGATCAGGGAACAACGGGCCTGCCAGCGCTGGAC
>JASFTA010000041.1:0-8175 GCA_050114115.1 Desulfobacterales bacterium
GAAGACCTGGGGATTACCCGGGTCGCGCTGCCAAACGGGATCCACTTAGTTCTCAAACCGACTGATTTTTCCGACAATGAGATTCTTTTCGCGCTGAGCTTCGAAGGCGGTCGATCCGTCGAGCCGATCGATCGTCCCGGACTGGCCGAATTAAGCCGTGATGTGATCAACGAAAGCGGGGTCGGTCCGCTGGACCGGGAAGCCCTGCAGGTGGCCTTGACCGGCAAAACCACCCATCTGTCCTTCGATTTCAGCAATGATCGCTTTTTCTTCGAAGGGGCCACATCGCCCAAGGAGATTCAGCTTCTCTTCCAACTGCTGCACGCCCATCTGATCGATCCGGCTTTTCGTCCCGCCGCCTACCACTTGGCGCAGGAGCGCTTCGCCCAGGCCCATCAGCAGATGGCGCAGTCGATCGACGGCGCTTTCCGGCTCGAGGGATATCGGTTTTTAAGCGGCGGCGATCCGCGTTTCGGCAAACCGCAACTGGAGGAATTCCAGCGCCTGCGTCTCGCGGATGTGGAGCGCTGGGTCAAACCGATCCTGGCGCAATCGCCCCTGGAGCTTTCGTTGGTCGGTGATTTCGATCTGGAAACCGCCATTGCCCTGGCGCAACAATACCTGGGGGGGCTTCCGGCGCGTCGTTCGGCGTCGCGCAAAGCCGGGCCGGGACCGGTTTTCCCTGCCGGCCGCCAACACCGCATGGATGTTGGCACCCAGATCGATAAAGCCCTGCTGGTTCTGGCCTTCCTGACCGATGATGCCCGCGATATTCAGCGCACCCGGCGCCTCAATGTCCTGGCCGATGTCTTCTCCGATCGTCTCCGGGAGGAGATCCGCGAAAAGCGCGGGGCGGCCTATTCCCCCGGGGCCTACAGCTGGCCCAGCCGGGCTTATCCCGGTTTCGGGCTGTTTCTGGCCTATCTTCCCGTGGCACCCGGTGAAGTTGCCCCGGTGCTGACCGCGGTGCAAGACATCGCCCGGAAGATTGCCGCGGAAGGAATTCGCCCGCCAGAGCTCCAGCGCGCCCTGGAGCCCACCCTCACCGGCATTCGCGAACAACTTCGTCAGAATCGTTATTGGCTCAACACCGTCCTGGCGGGATCCACAGGCCGCCCGGAACAGATTGAGTGGAGCCGCACCATCGCGGCCGACTATGCCAGTATCCAGGCCGAAGAACTCGTGGCCCTGGCGCAGAGATACCTGGACCCGGCCCAAGCGGCCGTCTTCGAAGCTCGCCCGCAAGTTGATTCGGACGCGACACGGGCGGAGAACCCGTCCGGTAAGGACCACCTATAAACAGGAGGCCGGTCGATTGGCCGTCGACCTGCCTCTTGGCCTTGGCACCCGGCCTTATCATGGGGCATCCCCCGGTGGGGCAATGCCCCTCCCACCTATTCCGGTGGTGTCCTGTGCGACGCGCTAACCCAATCCCATCCTTCATATTGCCTGCGGGGGGACGACGTGGTATGGAGACCGGAAATTTTTTCCGGTGAAAGGATGCCCCATGACGGATTCGCGTGTATCCCCCGGAATCTGGGATGCCATTTGGGAGTTTTTCGCCTCCATCCGCCTGACAATCATCCTGCTTCTGTCCCTGGCGGTGACCTCGATCATCGGCACCCTGATTCCTCAAAATAAACCGCCGATGGAATATTTGCAGGCCTTCGGTGAATTCCGCTATCGATTGTTCAATGCCCTTGATTTTTTCGATATGTACCGCTCCTGGTGGTTTCGGTTGCTTATCGTGCTGCTGGCCTTGAACATTATTATCTGCTCCATTGAGAGGTTCGCGGCCCTGAGCAAGATCCTGTTCGTCAAAAATCCGAAAATAAAACCAGCCCGGTTTCGCCGGGCCAAAAACAAAGTCGTTTTCGAGTCGCCGCGTCCCGCAAGTGAGCTGAAAGAACGTTATACGCCCATCGTCCGGCGCGGTTTCAGCTACTTCGCGGCGGACGCCCATGACAACGGATTGTGGCTCTATGCGGAAAAATGGCGTTGGACGCGTATCGGGGTCTATGTGGTCCACCTGAGTGTCGTCCTGCTGCTCATCGGCAGCCTCGTGGGTTCGATTCTGGGCTTCGAGGGTTTTGTCAATATCCCTGAAAAGGAATCGACCAGCCGGATCTTTCTGCGCAACACGGGTCAGGCCTTTCAACTTCCGTTTGAGGTGCGCTGTGAAGACTTCGATGTCAGTTTCTACGACAACGGAGCCCCCAAGGAATTTCGCTCGAGCCTGAAGATCATCGAAAACGGTCAGACCGTGATCGCGAAAGACATCATCGTCAACGACCCCTTGCGCTACCGCGGCATCAATTTCTTCCAGTCCAGCTACGGTAAGATGGACGCCCCCCATGACCATAGCGACGACGCCGCGCCCGAGGAGATCGATTTGCGGGTGATCGACAAGGCCTCCGGGGCCGCCCATACCTTCTCGGCACGGATCGGCGAGCGGCAGTTGATTCCGGACGGAGGCGGTGAATTTACGGTGCGGGCCTACCAGCCGCAATTGACTTTCGGCGGGCAGGATATCGGACCCGGACTGCAGGTCGAGGTCAAGCGGCAGGGGCAGGAGCCCCAGACGATATTGTTGCCGCTGCATTTCCCCAGTTTCGATAAGATGCGCGGCGGGGCTTTGTTTTTCAGCGTAACCGGCCAAAAAAAGAAGGATTTCAGCCCGCAGCCGGCCGCCGAGCGCTATTACACCGGCCTGCAGGTAACCAGAGATCCTGGTGTGCCGGTTGTCTACGCCGGATTTATCATCATGCTGGTCGGATTTGTGATCGCCTTTTTCATGTCCCACCAGATGGTCGCGGTCGAAATCACCGCCCAGGGGCAGGGAAGCCGTGTCACCGTGTCTGGGGTTTCCAACCGCAACAAGCTGGGAATGGATCGCAAGGTCCAGCGCCTGGCGGCGCAACTACAGAAAAAATGAATGCCGACGGCCGATAAGAAGGCCGCGGTCAGGGTCTTGAAGGGCAGTACCTGAAACCGCCCCTCGGGCAGAGGAATCAACATGAACAGTTCGAATATTTTGTCCATCATAACCTTCGTCTACGGCGCAGGGGCCTCTCTCTATCTGTTTGAATGGATTTTTAGAAAACCTTTGGCCGGCCGCATCGCCACCATGGTCACGGTATTCGCCTTTGTGGGTAATACCGCCGGTATCGTGCTGCGCTGGGTGGAATCCTACCGCCTGGGCATCGGTCATGCGCCGCTGTCCAATTTATATGAATCGCTTGTTTTTTTCGCTTGGTCGATTGCCCTGCTCTACCTTTTCATTGAGTGGAAATATAAAAATCGCGTGTTCGGAATCCTTTCCACGGGGTTGGCCTGGGCGGCCATGGCCTATGCCTCCCTGAAGCCCGACCAGATTCAGCCTTTGATCCCGGCCCTCAAGAGCAACTGGCTGATTGCCCACGTATTTACCTGTTTTATCGGCTATGCGTCCTTTGCGATCGCCTTCGGCATCAGTTTAATTTATCTGTTGCGCCGCTTCGGGGGACCGGCATTGCTGGAACGCCTTCCCTCGGATCAATTGTTGGACGAACTGACCTATCAACTGGTGATGTTCGGCTTCATTTTTCTTTCCGCCGGCATCATTTCGGGGTCGGTTTGGGCCAATTCCGCCTGGGGGCGCTATTGGGGCTGGGACCCCAAGGAAACCTGGTCGCTGATCACCTGGTTCGTCTACGCCGGCCTGCTGCACGCGCGTTTCATGCGCGGATGGCAGGGCAACCGGATTGCGGTCATGTCTATCGTTGGTTTTCTGGCGGTTCTGTTCACTTATTTCGGGGTGAACTATCTGCCGGGGCTGCACAGCTACGGGGCCGGCGCCGGGTGATTTGGACTTGACAATTCAAGGGTCGGCAAGGTAAAGAAAGCCATTTTTATTCAAGCAATAGAGCGGTTAACGGTGTTTTACGCGTATGTTAACCACCACGCTGTCCATAGCCGTCCGCACTGTCTGTTCCGAGTGAACCGGATGGTTTTCTTTGTGAGGTGTAACGTTTTGTTGCAGCCCTTGTTGCGGAGACTCACCACGCCCCCAGGATTCTTTGGACATCCCACGGGCGTCGGCGTGCCATTCCACTGTATCAGGGGTTGCCGATTTGATTGGTTTTGGCGACAGTCTTTCAACCTAAGAGCAGCTTGGAGGATCCCTGATTGTGGTTGCCTTCGGTTTGTGGAAGGCTGAAAATGATTTCCGGGTTATGTGATCATTTTCAAGCCTTTCCCATAATCGGCGCAGCCATTTGAAGGGATTTTTCATTCTGTATCGCAGCCGGACGGAGTACCCATGAGCAACGTAGATCAAACCACCCAAACGGACCCGGCGGTCGGGCAGGGCGCCGCGGCAGACACCCGCGCGGAAGTCGGCGGGCCCATCCTCCTGTTTTTTCTGGTCGGGTTTGCCCTAAGCCTCGTCGTGGGATGGGTCATTTTTCCCAAGTTACTCTACTCGCATAAAAAACAGCCGGTCGATTTCAATCACCAATTGCACATGGAGATGGATGAGATCGAGGACTGCAGCAGCTGCCATTATTTCCGTGAGGACGGTAGCTTTTCGGGTGCGCCCAAATTGGCCCAATGTATCGATTGTCACGATGAAATCGTGAGCGATACCGAGAACGAACTCGTCTTTTTCGAGCAGTATGTTCAGAAAAATCGCGAAATTCCCTGGCTGGTTTATTCCAAACAACCCCCGTGTGTCTATTTTTCGCATGTGGCCCATGTCAAGATGGGCAAAATGGACTGCGTCACCTGCCATGGCCACATCGGTGAATCCACCAGCCTGCCGGTATATCAGCAAAACCGCATTTCCCTCTACAGCCGCGATATCTGGGGGCACAACATCGCCGGGATCGCATTCAATAGCTGGGATCGCATGAAAATGGACGATTGCGCCCGCTGCCATGTCCGGGAAGGGGTGCGCCAGGCCAGTGTCCAGACCCAAAAAGGCGGCTGCTTCGTTTGCCACCATTAATGCATAGACCCTGTGATCAAAACGACTCTGTAGTGAGGAGGCAAGGGGTAAGTCGATGAAAATAGACAGAAGAAGCTTTTTAGCACTGAGTGTCGGCGGTGCCGTGGGAACGGCCCTTACACCGCTGCCGTGGAAACTTCAGGACGACGTGGCCATTTGGTCGACCATGTGGCCCTGGACGCCCTGGCCGGCCGATGGTGAGAACACTTTCGTCAATTCGGTCAGCACCCTTTGCGCTGGTGGTTGTGGCATCACGGTCCGCAAGGCCGGTGAGCGGGCCGTTAAAATCGAGGGCATGGCGGATCATCCGCTCAATAACGGCGGGATCTGCAACCTGTGTGCCTCCGGTCTGCAGAAGCTTTACGGCCCGACCCGCATCCTGGCACCCCTCAAAAACGTGGGTGAGCGCGGTCAGCATCAATGGGTGCGCATCAGCTGGGAGGAGGCCATTCGCGAAGTGGCCGAAAAGCTCAGCGAAATCCGTCAGGCGGGAACACCGGAGGCGGTGGTTTGCCTGACCGGCCGGCGTGACGGCACGATGGCCGCTCTGCTGGAACGTTTTATGATGGTCTACGGATCGCCTAATCTAATGGCCACACCATCGATGATGGACGCCTATGATCTGACCCTCAAACTGATGCACGGCCATGAAGGCCGCACCGGCTTCGATTTGGAAGGGGCCGACTTCGTTCTCAGTTTCGGCAGCGGTTTGATCGAAGGCTGGGGACATACGGTGCGTTCGATCCGGGCCAACAGCCTCTGGAAGGAAAAAAAGGCCATTGTCAAACAGATCGAACCACGCCTTTCGAACACGGCCGCCAAGGCCGACCAGTGGATCCCGATCACACCCGGCACCGAAGATCTTCTGGCCCTGGGGCTGGCGCATGTGATCATCAAAGAATCGTTGTACGACTATGTTTTTGTAAATAGCCATGCCCACGGTTTCGAGACTTTCCGGGATTTCGTTCTGGGAAGCTATAGCCCTGGCAATGTTGCCAACCAGACCGGTGTCGATCCGTCGACGATCGTGTCGCTGGCCAGGGAGTTTGCGCGTGCACGTCACCCCATTGCGCTTTGCGGTCGGGGGCAGGGTGCGGTTCCGGGCAGCCAGGGCCAGTACGTGGCCGTACATGCCCTCAACGCCCTGGTGGGCAATATCAACCGTCCCGGTGGCGTGTGGGCGCTGCCCAAGCCGGGATCCGGCGACTGGCCCGAACCGGAACTGGACCAGACCGCCATGGCCGCTGCCGGACGCTCGCCCGTGTCGCGAACGCAACTGGCGGCCCAAACCGATGGGATCAAGGCCCTCCTGGTCCATGACGACAATCCATTTTATATGCTTCCAGGCGGTGATGCCACCCGCGAGGCGTTGAACCAGATTCCCTTTATCGTGAGTTTCGCTTCGCAGATGAATGAAACCGCGGCGCAGGCCGACCTGATTCTGCCGGATCTCAGCCATCTGGAGCGCACCGACGATGTTCCGGCCACGGCGGCGGGGTACAACCGCCCCCTGATCAGTCTGGCCCGGCGTGTCGTCGCGCCACAAGGCGATGCCCGCCATAGCGGGGATGTGATTCTCAAACTAGCGGCCGAGATGGGGGGGTCGGTGGCGGCCTCGATGCCCTGGACCCGCTATGTAGACTGTCTCAAAGCTGCCCTGGCGGATAAATGGGCGGCCATGCAGCGTGTCGGTTATTGGCACGACGAGCGCTACCGGCCGGAAAGCTGGTATGAGGCCTTCAAGACCGCTTCGGGTAAATTCGAATTTGCCAATACGGATCTCGATTACAAAACGCTGTTCAGCGCCGTGAAGCCGCAAGGCGACGACAGTCAGTTTACCTATACCCTGATTCCCTACAACTCCATTCGCCTGGCCGGCAACGGGGTCGGAACGCCGCCCTTTATGATCAAAGGGGTTTCGGACAAGGTCCTCCAAGACCCGGACCTTTTCGTTGAAATCAACGCCGCCAGCGGCGCGCAGGCCGGCTTCCGCGAGGGCGAGCGCGCGACGCTCAAAACCCCTGTCGGCAGTGCCACCGTAAGGGTCCATCTTTCCACCGGCATCGGGCCGGGGCTGGTGGCCATTCCCCGTGGCTTGGGGCACACGGCCTACGACGAATTCCTCGCCGGCAAGGGGGTCAATGCCAACGACTTGATGGCCGCCGTCGAAGATCCGGTATCCGGTCTGGATGCGGCCTGGGGTATCCGTGCTTCCCTGGTGAAGGCCTAATTTCAACTTGTACAAGAGGTTCCAATGAAACAAACAGGCGATAATGGCAAGGCCAAACGATATGGAATGGTCATCGATCTGGACAAGTGCACCGGGTGCGGGTCCTGCATGGTGGCCTGCCAGGCTGAGAACAATGTCCCCTTTCGCGAGGACGAATCCAACAAAACGTTGAGCATCACCTGGATGCGGATATACCGGCTGACGAACGGCAAATCTTTTCCGGATGCCGAGATTTGCTATCTGCCGCGACCCTGCCAGCATTGCGACGGTCTGCACGAGGGCCACTCGCCCTGCGTTTCGGTCTGCCCGGCAACCGCCACGGACTACGATGGTGAAACCGGGATCGTCAGCCAGATCTACACACGCTGCTTCGGTTGCCGCTACTGCATGGCGGCCTGCCCTTATCATGCCCGTCATTTCAACTGGTGGGACCCGGTCTGGCCCGCAGGCATGGAAAAATATTTAAACCCCGACATCTCGGTGCGCATGCGCGGGGTCGTGGAAAAATGCGGTTTCTGTTTCCAGCGCTACCAGAAGGCCTTGGAAAAAGCACACATGGAAGGCCGCCGCGAACTGGAGGAGCACGAATACCAGACTTCGTGCACCCAAGCCTGTCCGGCGGGCGCCATCGTATTCGGCGACCTGCGCAACCCGCACCACAAAGTGCATCAACTGGCCCAGCCGGATTTCAATAAGCACGGCCGCCCGAAAAACCCCATGGCTTTTCGGTTGCTGGAGGAACTCGGTACCAATACCAAGATCTACTACCTTTCCAGCAAGAAGTGGGTACGGGATGCGGGACACAAGCCGGAACTGCTGAAAGATCCGGAGGCGCATCATTAGCTAACAGGGTCTTGGTTGCGACCCGGGGGACGGTCATATGGCAGGCCAACCCCATCCATTGACATCTTAATATTGAGGAGCACCGGTTTTATGGATTCTGCACTGATACCCAAAG
>JASFTA010000042.1:0-8171 GCA_050114115.1 Desulfobacterales bacterium
ACCGAACTGGCTTCGCGCTTTCTGGGAATCCGGGAGAGCGGTTTGGAGGCCGTTTTGCAGGCCCGCTTCGACATCCGCCTGAACAAGAAATACCAGCGCAAGGACTGGTCGCGCCGCCCCCTGCCGATGGACATGATGGATTATGCCGCCGGTGACGTGGCCCATCTGCTGCCCCTGGAGCGGCTGATCCGGCAGGAATTGAAAAGCAAACGGCGGTTGGCCTGGGTGCGCGAGGAGTGTGCCATTCTATGCGGTGTGCGCCCGCCGGCGAGGAATGCGGCGCCATTGTTTTTGAACTTCCGGGGGGCCGGGCGCCTGAAACCGTCACAGCTGGCCGTTCTGGAAAACTTCCTGCAACTGCGCCGCCGCCTGGCCAAGGATCGCGACCGACCCCTCTTCAAGATCTTTTCCAACAAGTCCCTGCTGACCCTGGCCACGGTCCAGCCCACCACGATCAAGGCCATCGAGCAAACCAAGGCGTTGAGTAAACGGCAAATCAGCATGCACGGCCCCGCCCTGTGCGAGGCGGTGAAGACCGCCCTCAAGCTGCCTGACGACAAGCTGCCGGTCTATCCGCGCAAGCGGCCTCCCCGAATGCCGGCCGGCGTGCCTGAGCGGGTTACGGCCCTCAAGGACTGGCGCGACCGTAAGGCGGCGGAACTCGACCTGGACCCGGGGTTGGTACTGAACAAGACCCTGATCCAGGCCGTTGCCGTTTCACGACCGGTGCGCCGCAAAGATTTGGCCGCGATCGAAGATATCCGGCGCTGGCGCTGCAATGCGTTTGGCAATCAGCTCGTGGCGCTCATGAAGTCACTCCGTTGACCCGTATCCGCACAGGGAATCATCATGGAAGAAGAGCATCTGGTCTTGCACTCCGAGGGCTATGGCATCGAAGGCCGTCTGCACACCGGCGGCAACCGCGCCGTCGTCGTCACCCATCCCCATCCCCTTTACGGCGGGGACATGGATAATGACGTCGTTTATACGATCGCTTCGGCCTATCGCCAGGCGGGTTACACGACCCTGCGGTTCAACTTCCGCGGGGTGGGGCGCAGTGAAGGGCGCTACAGCGACGGCCCTGGCGAGCAGGCGGATGTCCTCGCGGCGGTGGGCGAGCTTCAGGCGCGCGGATATCAGGATGTCACCCTGAGCGGCTACAGTTTCGGTGTTTGGGTCAATGCCCTTTGCGCCGGTGCCCGCTTGCCGGGGATTCCCATGACCATGGTGGCGCCCCCTGCGGCTTTCATGGATTTTGGCGCGGTGACGGGTCTGGCGGGGCTTGATACGGTCATCACGGGTAGCCGCGACGATATCGCTCCGCCCGAGATGCTCAAGCGCCTGACAACCCTCTGGAACCCTTCGGCCCGGCTGGAAATTTTGACCGGCGCCGATCACTTTTTTTATGGTTATCTCGATCAGTTGGCCGCCCGCCTGAAGCAGGTGATCGACCCGACGGCTACCAGGGGGGCCGGTGCCGAACCGGGCGATACCGGATAACCGGAGGCCTGACAGTCCTATTTCCCGGGCTAATCACTTCGGTCGGGATCCCAGACGCGCTGCCTCAGCGCTTTGCGGCCGGGCAGACGCTGATATATTTCTTTCTCGTCGGGATACCCCAGCGCGATAACGGCGTGCACCGACTCACCGGCCGGGATCTTCAGGCGTTTTAAAATCGATGGATCCTGCTTGAGGGCCGAAACCGCAAATCCGACCAGGCAGGTGCCCAACCCCATGGCATGCGCGCCCAGCAGCATATTCTGGGTGGCCAACAAGGCATCCTCCCCGGGGCAGGATGCACCCGCCCGGGTTCCCACCAGAATCACCGCCGGGGCTCCGTGAAAAAGCACGTCCCGACCTGTGCGGTCCCATGCCTCCAACGCCTCCGCCACGGCCTCACGGTAATTGCGAAAGTAAAAATCCAAATCAGGCCGACCGATCATCTTGAGAGCCCCGCGCAGCAAGCGCCGATCCGCCATGCGGTTTAAGCGGTGGAAAAAGGTGGCGATCAGACCCCCGAGCTGGGATACGGCCGCGCGCGAGGGCAACAGCGTAAAAACCCAGGGCTGGCAGTTCGATCCGGACGGCGCCGTCAGGCCGATCTTGATGAGATCCTGGAGTACCGCCAGCGGGACGGGGCGATCCTGGTAATGACGGCAGGAGCGCCGCGAGCGCATCAGCTGTACCAGGCTGGCGATATCGGCGCGGCCGGGCGCCAGCCAGTCGGCCTGCTGGCGGAAGGTCGTAAATTGCTGGCTGTCATTTGCCAGTGCGCCCACGCGGACGGCTTCCACCGGGCAGGCGGCTTCGCAGTGGCCGCACGCGAGGGATTCGTGGCCGGAAACAATCGCTTGGCCGGCGTCCCATGAGAGGGTTCCCGAGGGGCAGAGGTCGATGCAGGTGCCGCACCCGATGCATCGTTCCGCATCGATGGTCACAGAAACCTGCCGGTCGATGGTCTTCATGTTCGGCTCCTTTAACGGATCGGTTGACAATACCCGGTCCCCCGGGCCTGGCGCAAAACGACTTCAGCGTGCCGGTCGGCCCTGAAGGGGTGCCGCGATCCTGCCGGGGGCCTCTCGCCACGTCGGGTATTTCGGTACCGAGTCTGTTAGTTTCAAGGTATGCCCGAATGTTCCGGCCGGTGGTTTCCGATCCTATGATCCATGGGGGCCCACGGGGGCCCTCTGTAGCCCGGCAATGAAATTGTCCACGGCCGATTCGAAAAGGCTTTGATGATGGTCGTCTTCCAGCAGGGTCGATCGCATTTTGCGAAAGGGAATCAGGCCATGGATCATACCCCAGAAAATAAGCGCATAGCGCCGGGCGGGAAGCGGACGAAAGGCCCCTGTGGCGATTCCCTCTTCGATCACCGTTTCGACCAGGAGGAGAATGCGCTGACCCTGCTGATCGATCTGTTGTTTGACGGTGGGTGAGAAAACGACGTCGATGGCCGAAAGAAAATAGTGGATCACTTCGAAATAATTCTTGTGGGTGATGCTGAAATCCAAATAGGTGGCGGCCACACGGGCAAGCTTTTGAGCCGGCGTGTCCGTCGGCCGGCCGGCCGCCAGGAGTTCGCGGTGGAGGATGTCGAGACCTTCGGCCTGCAGGGAAGCAAATATATCTTCCTTGTTTTTAAAATAGAAATAGACGGTTCCGATGCTCAGTTCGGCGGTCCGCGCGATCTGATTGACGGAGGTCAACGGCAGTCCCTTATGCAACAGCAGTTGGCGGGCGGCATCCAGAATCTGCTGCCGCCGCGCTTCTTTTTCGCGGCGACGACGTTGGATTACCCCATGGCATGGGTTTCCTTTCGCTTTAAAAGGCGTCCCCGATGTCGACCATCACTTTGATGGTCTGACCGGTGGCGATGCGCTCGCGGTAGATTTGCGGCAGTCGCGCCAGGGTTGTCCGATTGGATATCAGCGCCTGACCGTCCAGGCGGTTTTCGGCCATCCAGCGCAGGATAAGCCGGTTCTCGGCGTGGGTGTTGGAATAGCAGCCGGTCAGCCGGGCTTCCTTGAAATTGATGGTCAGGGGCTGGATCGATGCGGTGCTGAAGATCATGCTGATGATGCACACGTCGCCGCCGCGGGCGACCCAGTCCAAGGCCTGGGCGATGTTGTCCGCTACGCCCGAGCATTCATAGACGGCGTCGAATCCCTGACCCGCCGTCAACTCGAAAACCTGTGCGCCCGTATCGTCGGCCAAGGGGTCCATGACCGCGTGGGCTCCGAAGTCCGTGGCCAGGTCACGTTTGGCCGCCACCGGCTCGGACAGGACGATGGGGGCGAATTCCATCAGGTGCAGCAGTCTGACCAATGCCAGTCCGATGGGCCCGCCGCCCACCACCAGCGCCGAACCTTTGGGCCGACCAACACAATGAATGCCGTGCAGGGAGGCGGCAAACGCTTCGGCCAGGGCGGCATTGCGGGAATCGACGCCGTCGGGCACCGGAATGAGCATCGACGGCAGGACGCGGACATACGCCGCGAAGGCGCCGGGCATATCCCCGATGCCGATGGTGCGGCGGCCGACCTGGCAGAAATAGGGCCGGCCGCTGCGGCAGTCGCGGCACGCGCCGCAGTGGCTGGGGCGAACGATGACCCGCTGACCGACGGGCACATCGCTCACTGCTTTACCGCAGGCCGCCACCCGACCGCTGACCTCATGGCCTAGAATCGTGCCGTCGGCCAGTCCCCCGGATTTTATGAGGGCATGATCGCTGCCGCAAAACCCGGTGTGGGCCACCCGGACCAGAACACCGTCCGGGTCCGGCGAGGGCACCGGGATTTCTTCCAGCACCAGGCCGTGGTCCTGTCGAAAGACAACGGCCGGCATGGTTGGGGGGATCGTGACGTCCATGGGTTCGGGGGTCCTCGGGGTCAAAGGTTATGGCCCGCGGTTACCGTTTCTTCGTTTCCGGGAAGCCGCTGCCGGCTGAAGATCCAAGCGGCCGTCAGACCGGCGATGATGTGCCAGATGCCCCACCAGGCCACCAGAATGGCCATGCCCCCGAGCCCGTCGAAGAAATTGAACACCAAAACAAGGCCCAGGGCGGAGTTTTGAATGCCGACCTCGATCGACACGGCCCGGCAGTCGCGCGCGTCCAGGCGGACGGCTCTGGCACTCCAGTAGCCGATGTTGAGCGCCAGCAGATTGTGCACGAATACCGCGAAGACCACCAAACCGACATAGTGCAGAAAATACGGCCAATTGGCCGCCAGGGCGCCGCACACGATGAGAATGAAGAAGCTCAATGAAAAAATCTTAAACGGTCGGCGCACGCGGTCCACCAGGCGGGGGAAGACCCGGGTCGTTATCAGGCCCGCGGCCAGGGGGATTCCCAGAATAACGAAGATGGTCACGAAGACATCGGTCGGGCTGAGGCGGACTTCGCGCAGAATGGCCGCCGTATCCGGGTTCAAGCGGCCCCACAGCGCCAGGTTGAAGGGGGTCATGAAAATCGCCATGGCCGAGGAAACCGCCGTCATGCTGATGGATACGGCGCAATTGCCCCGCGCCAGATAGGTGATGATATTGGAGAGGTTGCCCCCCGGGCAGGCGGCCACCAGAATCATCCCCAGGGCCATGCTGGGGTGGGGTTTGATCATCAGGATCAAAAGGAAGGTAAAGGCTGGCAGAAGGATGAACTGGGCCAGCAGGCCGATCCCGGGCGCTTTGGGGGCCACGATCACCCGTTTGAAATCGGCGAAATTCAAATCCAGGGCGACCCCGAACATCATCAACCCGATGGCCATGTTAATGATGAACAGCCCCTGGGGGTTGAAATTCAACCGGATCTGGTCGATGGTCGCCATGTCCATAGATTCGTCTCCCGAGAGTGGATATGCGCATCCGTTTTTGCAGACCCGACCCTCGCCGGCGAATGGATTGCGCACCAGCCCCAAGCCAAGCGATGGGGTGCGTCGTCGCGGGCTACATTTTGCCGGACCGTGCGGCCGCCCATAGCCAGTTGCCGGGCGGATCCACGTTGGCCTCCGGATCGACGACGACGTGAATGACAGCGGGTTGGCCCGATGCGGCGGCCCGTTCCAGCGCCGGACGGAGATCGCCGACGGTTTCCACGAATTCGCCGTGGCAGCCCATGGCGATGCCCACCTGATCGTAGCGCACCGGGGCGTGGTCGTGACCGTACCAGGGGGCCTCGCGGCCGAATTGACGCTGCTGGGCGCTTTTCTCCATGCCATAGGCGCCGTCCACGGCCACGAGGACGAAAACGGGCAGTTCGTTGCGGACGGCCGTTTCCAACTCCTGAATGTTGAAGCCGAACGCGCTGTCGCCGGTGACGCAGTACACCTGTTTTTCCGGACAGGCCAGCTTGGCACCGATCGCGTAAGGCAGACCCGTGCCAAGGTGTCCGTAGTTCATGGAATAGATCACGGAGCGCGGCCGGCGGGCGATATGATAATGGATCGCCCACAAGGTGGTGTTGCCGCCGTCCATCACAAAGATGGCGTCATCCTCGAAAAAATCGTTGCACGCTTTCAGAATCTGCCCCGTTAGCATGGGGTGGCGGTCGGTATCTTCAATCGCGGTCGCGAGTTCCCGTTCGAATTGGTCCTGAAGCGCCCTGAATTCGGTAATTTTAGCGTGGGAGTCCCTTTTTTCCGTCCGTTGCCGGATCGCCTCCACGAGCTGATCCAAAATGCTTCGGGCATCCCCGATCAGGGCGATGTCCGTCGGCCGGTTGAGGCCGATATGGGTGGGTTCACTATCGATCTGGATCAGTCGCTGTTGGCCGGGATCACCGAACATGGGCGGCTGGCCCCACATATTGAGTTCTCCCAGCCGGGTGCCCACCGCCAGGACGACATCGGCTTGGCTGTTGGCCGCGATACGGGACATGCAGGTGGGGTGAAAACACAAGGGGTGATCGTCGGGGAGAATGCCGCGCGCCCGGATCGTGTGCGTGACCGGACATCCCAGGTGCTCGGCCAGCCGCCGAACCGCTTCCGCCGCGCCGGCGCGCTCCGCGCCGTTGCCGCAGTGGATATTGGCCAGATCCGCATCCACCAGCATTTGCGCCGCCTTTTGAATGGCCTCGGGATCTCCGGGTAGGGAGGACGTCAACCGATAGCGATCCGGGGCCACGATCGCCACATGGGCCTCATCACCTTTCTGGGCGATAATGTCTTCCGGGATCAGGATATGGGTCGGTCCTGGCCTTCCGGCCGTGGCCACCCGAAAAGCGTGACGCACCATGTCGGGAATGCGCTTCCAGTGCTCCACCTTGCCGTTCCATTTGACGGCCGGCTTGAAAATCTCCAGATGACGGCTGACCTGCATACCCCCCTGCTGCAGGTAGGCATCCGCAATGTCACTGCGCCGGGTTGTGGTGATCGCCACCACCGGGCTGCCTTCGGCTTCGGCGCACATCATCCCGGCCAGCAGATTGGCCGCTCCGGGGCCTGCGCAGGCCATCACGACGGCCGGCTGCCCGGAAACCCGGGTATAGGCGTCGCAGGCATGGGCGGCCGCGGCCTCGTGACGTGGTACCACCAGGCGTATCCCCAGTTCTTTCCCGACCCGCTCCAGGGCCTCGACGACCATCATATAGGTGCCGTCGGTAATCGCATGAATGTGTCGCACGCCTTCAGCATGCAGGCATCTAAGCAGCAGCTCGCCTCCCGTGATTTCCGTCATAACACCTCCTTGCCCTGCAGATATCGGTTTGACCGTTGCGGTGTTCGATCGATACCGCAGCGGCCGGATGGGCTATAGTTCCATCAGCTGACCGCCGGTGATATTGACGGCCTGTCCGGTGATGTAGGCGGAGGCCTCCGAGGCCAGGAAGGCCACCAGTCGGCCGACTTCATCGGGGGTGCCGACCCGGTTGAGGGGGATCGTGCGGCGCATGGCTTCGTTGCGCTCTTCAAGGGACTGCCCCAGAAACTCAGCCTCCAGGGGGGCGCGCCAGTCCTCCAGATCGGTATGAATCTGACCCGGGCAGACGGCATTGACCCGGATCCCGGCTCCCCCCAGTTCCTTGGCCATGACTTTGGTGAGCATGATCACGCCGGCTTTGGCCACCGCATAGGCGCCGTTGAAAAGGGGCGGCACCTTGCCGCCCCGGGAGGCCGTGTTGACGATGGCCGCCGGTTTACCCAGCATCAGCGGGAGCAGCGCACGGCTGACGCGGAATACACTGTGCAGGTTGACGTCGATGGTTTTCATCCAGTCGGCTTCCGGATAGGTGTGCACGGCATTGGGTACGCCGAACACCGCCCCGGCATTGTTGCAGAGGATGTCGATCCGCTCGACGGCGGAAGAGAGTACCGCCACCATTTTGGTGATCGAGGCATTATGGGTCACATCAACGCTGACGCTCATGACACGAATATCGAAGCGCGATTCTAAATCGGCCGCATTCTTCGCCATCTCGTCGGCCGATCCTGCCGCCACGACCCCGCCATCCCGGCCCTCGCTGCCAAGATCGGCTAAAACGAGATGGCATCCGCTGGCCGCCAGATTGGCGGCGATCGCAAAGCCGATCCCGCTTTTTTTCCCGGCCCCTGTGATCAAAGCGGTTTTTCCTTTGAGATCCTCGTACATGGCTGTGATTTCCTCTTGCTGGTAGATGGGTTGGACAATGGACGCCGTCTGGATCGAATACCGCTCGAAAAATGATCGATATGTTTTATTTG